>NZ_KV793332.1:0-176319 GCF_001808425.1 Pseudomonas sp. HMSC08G10
CATTATAAGGGGATTCGAAACCCCGTCAACAGTTATTTCGAGAAAGTTTCAAACCGCCCTACCCCGCCCCAGCAAACGCGGGACACGACGCCACACCGGCGGAATACGCACAAACATCAATACTGCCCCGACGGCGGCGTATATCACCCACTCTTGCAGGTCAGAGCGAACGATCCAGAGAAAGTGCAGCAATCCCAACCCGAGAATCCCATAAGCCAACCGGTGCAACTTCTTCCATCGCGCACCGAGCCTCCGCTGACTGTAACGATTCGACGTCGCCGCGAGCGCCAGCAGGCCAAGAAAGCCCAGCGCTCCCACGATGATGTAAGGGCGCTTGCGCAACTCGACGCCCAACTGCCCCCAGTCCAACCCGAGGATGAAGACAATATAGGAAGCCATGTGCAGGACGACGTAAGCGAAGCACCACAATCCCAGTTGCCGTCGCACGACGATCCAACCAGGCCATCCTGTGAGCCTCTGCAACGGCGTCATGCTCAAGGTGACCAGTAGGAAGGTCAACGCGCCAAGACCCAGGCGATCCACCAGGATCTTGCCAGGGTCTGGCCCCAGCAGATTCATCGCCGCTTCATATAGCCACCACCCGGGAAGCGCACACCCCACCAGGAAAATGGCCAAGCGAAACCAGGGATAACGCATCAGTAGTTCTTCCGCAGATCGAGCCCCGCATACAGCGACGCCACTTCATCGGCGTAGCCATTGAACATCAGGGTATCGCGCACATTGGGACTGAACAGCCCACTGGGCAAACGCCTTTCCCTGGCCTGGCTCCAGCGCGGGTGGTCGACCATCGGATTGACGTTGGCATAGAAGCCATACTCCGTAGGCGCCAGGCTCTCCCATGTGGTGCTCGGCCGCTCTGCCACCAGGCTCATGCGGACGATGGACTTGATACTCTTGAACCCGTACTTCCATGGCACTACCAAGCGCAACGGCGCGCCGTTCTGATTGGCCAACTCCCGGCCATACATGCCTACCGCCAGAATCGCCAAGGGATGCATCGCCTCGTCCAGCCGCAGCCCCTCTACATAGGGCCAATCGATCAAGGCAAAGCCTGAGCGCTGCCCAGGCATGCTCTGCGGATCCTGCAGCGTCTCGAAGCGTACGTAGCGTGCCTTGGAGTTCGGCTCGACCTGCTTGAGCACCTGTGCCAATGGAAAGCCCAGCCAGGGAATGACCATCGACCAGGCCTCGACACAACGCAACCGATAGATGCGCTCTTCGAGCTGGTAGGGTTTGACGAAGTCTTCCAAGGCATAGCGACCGGGCTTGGCCACTTCACCATCGACCACCAGCGTCCAGGGGTCGGTCTTAAGCGCACCGGCATTGGCCGCTGGATCCCCCTTGTCGGGGCCGAACTCATAGAAGTTGTTGTAGTGGGTGGCGTCCTTGAACGGCGTGATCGCTTCGTCCTTGACCGTCACAGCCTGCCAGCGCGCAGCTGCCAGCTTGTCTGTGAACCAGGCAGGCGCGGCACCAGGCACGACGCCCGGATAGCGCGACGCCTCGACAGCCGAACCAGCACGCGGCAACGCGCCAAGGGCCAGTCCTGCCAGGGAAGCCCCAAGCACTGTACGCCTGGAAAGATAGAGTCTTTCGGGGGTGATCTCCGACGCTTTGCAATCGGACGATCTGGGAGACTTGATAAGCATGACGGCTCCACAGCACAGGCAACGGATGTACCTGTAAGACTATGGAGCCGGAGGGTTATTCCAACATTAACGCTTTGTCAGGTTTTGCGGCGACGACCACGCAGAAGATACTGCACAGGGCCGGAAATCGCATAGCCGAGGAAGATCAGCAGCAGGATTCGGGGCGGGTCGCTGAACACCACCGCGAACACCAGCACCACAGCCAGGATGGCCACGAAGGGCACGCGCCCCTTGAGGTCCAGCTCCTTGAAGCTGTTGTACTTGATGTTGCTGACCATCAGCATGCCGGCAGCGGCCACCAGCAAGGCGACCAGGAACGACAGCTTGGAACCCTGGATGCCATAGTCACTGAAGGCCCATACGGTGCCAGCGACCACACCGGCGGCAGCCGGGCTGGCCAGGCCGATGAAGTAGCGCTTGTCAGCAGTGCCGACCTGGGTGTTGAAGCGCGCCAGACGCAATGCCGCACCAGCGACATAGATGAAGGCTACCATCCAGCCGACCTTGCCCATGTCGCCCAGCGCCCAGACGAACGCCAGCAAGGCAGGCGCAACGCCGAAGGCCGCCATGTCCGACAGCGAGTCGTACTCGGCACCGAAGGCGCTCTGGGTGTTGGTCATGCGCGCAACACGACCATCGAGGCTATCGAGGACCATGGCCACGAAGATGGCGATCGCGGCGAACGCGAAGTACTTGCTCGCTTCACGCGGGTCGCCTGCACTGAGGTAACCGTGCGCGCTGATGGAGCTGACGATGGAATAGAAACCGGCAAACAGGTTGGCGGTCGTGAACAGGTTGGGTAGCAGGTAAATGCCACGGTGACGGACCTTGCGCCCTTCGGCATCATGCCCTTCTTCAATATGCTCATCGACAGGTAGCAGGCTTTCGGCGTCGGAGGGCTTATTCGGCTCTTCGGGACGTTCGCTCATGAAAAGTACCTTGCAACTGGGGTGGAAAATATTCGACACGGGCCTGCGAAACAGGTTCTGACGGCAAGCCACTGGTCGCTTTATACCAGAAGCAGGCCGCGTAAACGAAAAAACGCGGCCGAAGCCGCGTTTTTCATGTTACCGACGCAAGACTTAGTTCTTGGTCTTGTCGACGATCTTGTTGGCCGCGATCCAAGGCATCATGGAGCGCAGTTGCTCGCCGATGACTTCGATGCCGTGAGCGGCGTTGTTACGACGCTTGGCGGTCATCGATGGGTAGTTGGTGGCGCCTTCGGAGATGAACATCTTCGCGTACTCGCCGTCCTGGATGCGCTTCAGAGCGTTGCGCATGGCCTTACGGGATTCTTCGTTGATGACTTCCGGACCGGTGACGTACTCACCGTATTCGGCGTTGTTGGAGATCGAGTAGTTCATGTTGGCGATACCGCCTTCGTACATGAGGTCAACGATCAGCTTCAGCTCGTGCAGGCACTCGAAGTAGGCCATTTCCGGCGCGTAGCCCGCTTCGACCAGGGTTTCGAAACCGGCCTTGACCAGCTCGACGGTACCGCCGCACAGAACGGCCTGCTCACCGAACAGGTCGGTTTCAGTTTCGTCCTTGAAGGTGGTTTCGATGATACCGGTACGGCCGCCGCCGACGCCCGAGGCGTACGACAGAGCAACGTTCTTGGCGTTGCCGGAGGCGTCCTGGTAGACGGCGATCAGGTCAGGGATGCCGCCGCCCTTGACGAACTCGGAGCGAACGGTGTGACCCGGAGCCTTCGGCGCGATCATGATCACGTCGAGGTCGGCACGCGGAACGACTTGGTTGTAGTGGATCGAGAAACCGTGGGAGAAGGCCAGGGTAGCGCCCTTCTTGATGTTCGGCTCGATTTCGTTCTTGTACAGGGCGCCTTGGAACTCGTCCGGGGTCAGGATCATGACCAGGTCGGCAGCGGCGACGGCAGTAGCAACGTCAGCGACTTTCAGGCCGTGGGCTTCTGCCTTGGCAACGGTGGCCGAACCTTTACGCAGACCGACGGTAACGTCCACACCGGAGTCCTTGAGGTTGCACGCCTGGGCGTGCCCCTGGGAGCCGTAACCGATGATGGCGACTTTCTTGCCCTGGATGATGGAAAGGTCGCAGTCTTTGTCGTAATAAACTTTCATGAAATACCCCTGTTATATCTCGGCTCCACGGAGCCATCACTGATTCTTGTATGCGTATTCAGATACTGAGCACTTTGTCGCCACGGGCAATGCCGGTAACGCCGCTGCGCACGGTTTCCAGGATCGACGCGGTGCCAATGGCCTGGATGAAGCTGTCCAGCTTATCGCTGGTACCGCTCAGTTGCACGGTGTACACGCTGGCGGTGACATCGACGATCTGGCCACGGAAGATATCCGTGGTGCGCTTGATCTCGGCGCGCTGGGCGCCGGTGGCCTTGACCTTGACCAGCATCAGCTCGCGCTCGATGTGAGCACTCTCCGACAGATCGACGAGCTTGACCACTTCGACCAGTTTGTTCAGGTTCTTGGTGATCTGCTCGATCACTTCGTCATGACCAACGGTCGTCAGGGTCAGGCGCGACAGAGTCGGGTCCTCGGTCGGCGCCACGGTCAGGCTTTCGATGTTGTAGTTACGCTGGGAGAACAGACCGACCACGCGAGACAAGGCACCGGGTTCGTTTTCCAACAGCAGGGAAATGATGTGCCGCATATCAGGTACGCTCCGTCTTGCTCAGCCACATGTCACGCATCGAGCCGTCCTTGATCTGCATCGGGTAGACGTGCTCGGTCCTGTCGACCGCGATGTCGATGAACACCAGGCGGTCCTTCATCGCGAAAGCCTCTTCCAGTTTTGGCTTGAGGTCCTTCAGGCTGGTGATGCGGATACCCACATGGCCATAGGCCTCAACCAGCTTGACGAAGTCAGGCAGCGACTCCACGTAGGAGTGCGAGTGACGGCCGCTGTAGGCCATGTCCTGCCATTGACGAACCATGCCCAACACACCGTTGTTCAGGTTGACGATCTTCACCGGCAGGTCGTACTGCATGCAGGTGGACAGTTCCTGGATGTTCATCTGGATACTGCCTTCGCCGGTCACGCAGGCCACGTCCTGGTCAGGGAAGTTGAGCTTGATGCCCATCGCCGCCGGGAAGCCGAAGCCCATGGTGCCCAGGCCGCCGGAGTTGACCCAACGATTTGGCTTGTTGAAGCGGTAGTACTGCGCCGCGAACATCTGGTGCTGACCGACATCGGAGGTGATGAAAGCATCGCCCTTGGTCACTTCGCACAGGGTTTCGATCACGGTCTGCGGCTTGATGACGCTGCCGTCGCCCTTGTCGTAAGGGAACAGGCCGCGGTCACCGCGCCACTCGTCGATCTGCTTCCACCAGGCATCGAGTGCCGCCTTGTCAGGCTGCTCGCCGATTTCCTTGAGGATGGCCAGCATTTCGGTGAGCACGCTTTCCACCGGGCCCACGATCGGCACGTCGGCCTTGATCATCTTGGAGATCGACGCCGGGTCGATATCGATGTGAATGATCTTGGCGTTCGGGCAGAACTTGGCCGGGCCATTGACCACGCGGTCGTCGAAACGCGCACCGACAGCGAAGATCACGTCTGCATTGTGCATCGCCATGTTGGCGGTGTAGCTGCCGTGCATGCCGAGCATACCGATGAACTGACGATCGGTGCCCGGGAAGCCACCCAGCCCCATCAGGGTATTGGTGACTGGCAGATTCAACGACTTGGCAATCTCGGTAAGGGCTTCGGAGCCGCCGCCAAGAATGACGCCACCGCCGGAATAGACCACCGGACGCTTGGCTGCCAAGAGCATCTCGGCCGCTTTGCGGATCTGGCCGGAATGACCGCGGACAGCCGGGCTGTAGGAGCGCAGCTTGACCTTCTTGGGATAGACGTATTCGAACTTCTCGGCCGGGTTGGTCATATCTTTTGGAATGTCGACCACGACCGGGCCTGGACGGCCGGATTGCGCCAGGTAGAAGGCTTTTTTCAGGACTTCGGGAATTTCCGAGGCATGCTTGACCATGAAGCTGTGCTTCACGATCGGCCGGGAAATACCAATCATGTCGGTTTCCTGAAAGGCATCGGTACCAACCATGGTGCTAGGCACCTGACCGGACAGGATGACCATCGGGATCGAGTCCATATAGGCAGTGGCAATGCCGGTGATGGCATTGGTCGCGCCTGGGCCGGAAGTCACCAGCACCACGCCGGCCTTGCCGGTGGCACGGGCGTAACCGTCCGCCATATGGGTGGCAGCCTGCTCGTGACGAACCAGGATGTGGTTGATCTCCGGTTCTTTGAACAGGGCGTCGTAAACATGAAGGAGAGCACCGCCAGGGTACCCATAGATGTGCTTAACGCCTTCGTCACGCAAGAAGCGGACGACCATCTCAGCGCCAGATAAAAGCTCCACGTTGTTCACCTCTAAAACGCCAGAATACCGCCCTCAAATGGACGGGTCTTAATAGGTTTACTGCCAAGCAGAGCATGAGCGAACGTCAGCACTGACTGAGCAAGTATTGGGAGCGCCCCAGAGTGTTGCGGGGGGTTCCCACCCAGCGCGAGGTAACGCGTTGCGGGGTGTTACAAGTCGGCGCGGGTGTGCGCCTCATGATCTGCTTAGCGGGTCTGCTTCTGGCAGTCCCTCTACAGCGGAATCTGGATTCTTCTGATTCGTCGCGCGCAAGTCAAGAAAAATTATTGCCAATTTTTCCCCAGGATGAATTCCTGCCACCACGAAAAAGGTGGTCAGCAGCAGGAAAATAAAGATTTCCGAAAAAAAGGGCCACAATCTGCGGCCCTTATAGGAAAAAAAGAAGAAATCAGGCGGAAGGACTGATCAATTGGTCAAATGCTGCCAGCAGACGCCTAAGCTCGCGACTCTGCTCTGGGCGATCGACGAACACCGTTTCGGCCATGACCAGAATGCCAGAGGCATTGGGCAACGGGTGACCGTGCTCGATGATGAGCTTCATGCGCGGCAGGAATATCCATTGCAGCCACTGCTCGAAGGTCATCACGTCCACCGCGAACGGCACCACGCTGGCGAGCGCTTCGGCGCTGGGTTCCTGTTCGCTCCACCAGCCTTGGACCTGCAACTCGCGCTCGATCAACAGCAGATGATCGGCAATATCGAGGATGCGTTGCTCCATCACGAGGTAGTCCGCGCCTTCTGCCGCGCCAATGCAGCGCCCTGGCTGTCCCCTTGCTTCTCGCGGGCCTGGGCGATGGTGTTCCACAGCTCGGCCTGCAGGTCGGGACGTCCATTGGCGTAGGTCAGGGCACGACGCGCCAGTTGCTCGGCCTGCGCCGAGTCGCCCTGGGCCAGGCGCACCTGGGCCAGACGGAACAGTACCTGCGGCTCGCGCGGGGCGATGCGCTGGGCACGCTCCAGGCTCGAGGCGGCACCATTGAAGTCACCACCGCCCTGTTGCTGCTGAGCGGTGGTCAGCAGCGCCAGCACCGGACCATCGAGCTGCTCATCGGCCGACAGCCCGCCGGTGGCGTTGCTGCGCGGAATACCGGTCGGAGCGCTGGGCGTGCTGGACGCGCTGTTCATCGAGGCGATGTCGAACGGCTCGTCGGCAATCGGGTTGGGGTTGGTGGCGATCGGGCCGCTGCTCACAGGGCCAGGGGTGATTGGCCCAGTGCTGATTGGCGCAGCCCCCGTACCGGCCGGGAAGGCCTGGATGGGCGCTGCGCCAGCGCCCTGCGGGATCACCACGGTCACACCGGAATCCTCAGGCAGGGACTGCGCCTGGCTGGTGCCTCCGCTGGGCTGGCGGGCAACGTTACGGTTGCTCGCAATTCGCTCACTGTTCGATACCCGGGTGCTCGAGTCCACCACGGGGATATTGCCGCGCGGAACGCTGGAGCACCCCTGGAGCACGGCAATCGCCGTCAAGGCAGGAAACAACCACTTGTTCACTTCACACCCTCTTCAAAGCTAGCGCTCAATTCATCCATCCCTTGACCCAGTCCATGACGGACTCCACCGGGTCTTGCGGGCCACCACAGGCAGCGCCGGCAGGCGGTTCACTTCCACGAATATACGGCATCTGCACCGCCCCCGGACAGCTACCGTCCGACCCCTGACCGCTGTACGGGTCGATCCAGGCTTGCACCACGTTGTCCGGTTGCGGCATGTCCAGCGGCAGCGGGTCGGCTTTCTTCATGAAGCTGGTCCACACCTGCAAGGCACCCGTGGCGCCGGTGAACGGCGTTTTGCCGTTGTCGTCGCGGCCCAGCCAGACCACCGCCAGCAAATCCTGGCTGAAGCCGGAGAACCAGCTGTCGCGCGAATCGTTACTGGTACCGGTCTTACCTGCCAGGGTCAGCGAACGGGGCAGCACGTTGTAGACCGAACGGCCGGTACCTTCGCGCATTACTCGCTGCATGCCGTTCTGCACCAGATAGATGGCACCTGGATCGAAGGTCTGCTGGATCTGGAACGGGTAGCGCTTGAGCGGCTCGCCTTCGGCGGTGAGCACACTGCGGATACCACGCATCGGCGTGTTGAAACCGCCATTGGCGATGGTCTGGTACATGGTCGCCACCTGCATCGGCGACATGCCGCCCGCGCCCAGCAGCATGGACGGGAACGCCGGCCAGTCGACCTTCACGCCCAGCCTGCCAATGGTCTTGATCACGTTGGGCACGCCCACTTCCAGACCGATCTTGGCGGTGGACAGGTTGTAGGAGTTGGCCAGCCCTTGGTACAGGTAGATGGTGCCGTGGGGGCGACGATCGTAGTTTTGCGGACGCCAGACCTGGCCGTCAGCGCCTTTGACCGAGAACGGCTCGTCCTGCACCCAACTGGTCAAGGTGTACTTGCTGGGCTGTTCCAGGGCGGTCAGGTAGACCGCTGGCTTGACCAGCGAACCGATCGGCCGCACGGCGTCGATGGCGCGGTTGAAACCGGCGAAGCCGGCCTGCCGGCTGCCGATCAGCGCCTGCACCTCACCGGTTTCCGGGTTGGTCACCACCATCGCCGACTCGACCTCATCGGCGCCCTTGCGACCGGCCAGGCGCTTGAAGGTCTCGCTCATGGCCGTCTCGGCCTTCATCTGCAGGATCGGATCGAAACTGGTGAAGATACGCAGGCCTTCTTCGGTCAAGTCTTCGTCGCGGTAGTCCTGGCGTAGTTGGCGCTTGACCAAGTCGAGGAAAGCCGGGAAGGAACTGTCGGCCAGGCTGCCGCGCTTGGTCACGCCCAGCGGCATCTTTTTCGCCGCTTCGGCCATGTCCTGGCTTACCACGCCCTGCTCGGCGAGCAGGTCGAGCACCAGATTGCGTCGGGTGAGCGCACGCTCGGGATAACGACGCGGGTTGTAATAGGACGGCCCTTTGACCATCCCCACCAGCAAGGCGATCTGGTGCAGCTTGAGCTCCTG
Organism: Pseudomonas sp. HMSC08G10; assembly: GCF_001808425.1. Taxonomy (NCBI): domain Bacteria; kingdom Pseudomonadati; phylum Pseudomonadota; class Gammaproteobacteria; order Pseudomonadales; family Pseudomonadaceae; genus Pseudomonas; species Pseudomonas sp. HMSC08G10. The sequence goes on from NZ_KV793332.1 coordinate 9,026, forward strand.
CAGCGGCTGGCTGAAGAAGAACTGGCTGGCCAGGCCGAAGCCGTGCACCGCACGCTGCCCATCCTGGCCGACGAATACCTCGTTGAGGTACGCCTCGAGGATCTCGCGTTTGTCGTAGTGCAGCTCCAGCAGCATGGCCATCATGGCCTCGTTCAGCTTGCGGCTGAGGCTGCGCTCGTTGCTCAGGAAGAAGTTCTTCACCAACTGCTGGGTCAGGGTACTACCGCCCTGGCGCATGGCGCCTGCGGAGGTGTTGACCCACAAGGCACGGGCGATGGATTTGGGCGATACGCCATGGTGGCTGTAGAAGTCGCGGTCTTCCACAGCGACCAGGGTTTCCAGCAGATAAGGCGGAACCTGGTCGATCTTGATCAGGATCCGGTCTTCGAGATTCTTGGGATAGATGCCGCCAATCATCAGCGGTTCGAGTCGCACCACATCCAGCTTGCCACCATTGGCACCGGACAGCCCGGCGACATAATCGCCGGAGAAACGCACGCGCACGAACTGCGCAGGTTCCATGCCCTCGTAGAACTGGAAGCCTCGGGTATTGAGGTCGACCGTGTTGCCGTTGACCGAGGCCGCGCCCGGGCCGTTGGCGGCCGCTTCACGACGATAGCCCAGGGCATCGAGCTCTGTGAGGAAGTCGTTGCGGCTCAACTTCTGGCCGACGAACAGCTCCAGCGGACGGGCGTATACCTTGGCCGGGATGGTCCAACGCTTGCCGGAGAACTTCTCCTGGACGACAGCATCGAGATAAACCGCGAAGCCGGCAAGCACCACCAGGCCGACCAGGCTGAGCTTGAGCGCCCAGCCCAGCCAGGCGCGGGAGCGGCCGGTCGGGCGTTTCTTGGGGGTACGGGAGTTTCGGGTACGAGTCATGGCGGCGGATTATACGCACTTTGATAAAGGCTAGTGGCCTGCGGGACGAAACGGAAAGCTCGCGTTCATCCGCCAGGATTTCCAGCTGTTTGCAGGGACGGCACCATTGACCATAATGGCGCTTTCGAATTCCCTGCCCCAGAAGGATTGCCCGTGAGCCAAGCCCTGATCAGCGCGCTGCAGAACCCCGCCCTCTATGCCCACCCGGTGGACGGGTTCCAACTCATCGAGACGCATATCTCCTGGGTGCTGCTGACCGGCGAGTACGCCTACAAGATCAAGAAGCCGATGAACTTCGGCTTCCTGGATTTCACCGAGCTAGACCAACGCCGTCACTTCTGCAACGAAGAGCTACGCCTGAACCAGCGCCTTACCGAGGGCCTGTATCTTGAAGTGCTGCCGATCACAGGAACGGCCGATGCCCCGCAACTGGGCGGCGACGGCGCACCGATCGAGTACGCTTTGAAGATGCGCCAGTTCCCCCAAGGCCAGATGCTCAGTACCTTGCAGGCCAATGGCGAACTCAATGCCAGCCACATCGACCAGATGGCCCGCCAGATCGCCGAATTCCACCTGCAGGCGCCCAAGGTACCGGTCGACCATCCGTTAGGCACACCTGACAGTGTCATGGCACCGGTTGAGCAGAACTTCGAGCAGATCCGTCCGTTCCTCAGCGACAAGGCCGACCTGCAACAACTGGACAACCTTCAGGCGTGGGCCCGCAGCAGCTTCGAGCGGCTTCACGGGTTGCTCGAGAAGCGCAAGGCCCAGGGGTTTATCCGCGAATGCCATGGCGACATCCACCTGGGCAATGCCACGCTGATCGACGGCAAGGTGGTGATCTTCGACTGCATCGAATTCAACGAGCCGTTCCGCCTGACCGACGTCTATGCCGACACCGCTTTCCTGGCCATGGACCTCGAAGACCGCGGGCTGAAATGCCTGGCCCGTCGTTTCATCAGCCAATACCTGGAGCTGACCGGCGACTACGAAGGCCTGGAACTGCTCAACTTCTACAAGGCCTACCGCGCCCTGGTGCGCGCCAAGGTCGCACTGTTCAGCATGCCGGCCGATGCCGACGGCGTGCAGCGTGCCACCACCCTGCGCACCTACCGCAACTATGCCAACCTGGCCGAAAGCTACAGTGCCATTCCATCGCGGCTGCTGGCAATCACCCATGGCGTCTCGGCCGTGGGCAAGAGCCACGTGGCCATGCGTCTGGTCGAAGCCCTGGGCGCGATTCGTGTACGTTCGGATGTCGAGCGCAAGCGCCTGTTCGGCAAGCAACAGCAACAAAGCGCTGGCCAACTGCAGGCCGGCATCTATGACCAAGACGCCAGCCGCGCCACGTATCAGCGCCTGCATGAGCTGGCGGCGATCATCTTGCGTGCGGGCTTCCCGGTGGTGCTCGATGCCACCTACCTCAAGCTGGCCCAGCGCCAAGCCGCGGCCCAGGTTGCCAACGAAACGGGCGTTCCGTTCCTGATCCTCGATTGCCAGGCGCCCGACGCGGTCATCGCCAGCTGGCTGGCCCAGCGCCAGACCGAGGCTAGCGACCCTTCCGATGCCACTCTGGAAGTGGTCAAGGCCCAACAGGCCAGCCGCGAACCGCTGAGCGCCGAAGAACTGCCCCACTGCAAGCGGGTGGACACACAGGAAAGCGCCAGCATGGACCAATTGATCGAGCAGATCCGCCAGCGTCTCCCGGGCATCTGAACGATTCATGAAGGGCTGCTCTTGCAGCCCTTTTTTGCATGCCATCGCGACCGGGTAAAGCCACGCTCACAGATGCCAACGCCCGGTTTTCAGGGTGGCCCTCGTCGGGGGTCGATGGCAAAAGGCCGCGTATTTCCCAACCCCCGCTACACTCCTCTGAAACCTGCTCGCGATTTATCCCAAAGACCTCGTTCAGCCATCGCAAGGAGGCCCGATGAACGATGAATTGCAGCATCTGAGAAATCTTGGCAAGACCTCCGCGCAATGGCTTCATGCCGTCGGCATCCACAGTGCATCGGACTTGCGCCGCCTGGGCGCGGTAGGCGCCTACCAGGCTGTGAAGTCGCGGGGGTTCCGGGCGTCGAAGGTGTTGTTGTACTCCATCGAGGCGGCACTGCTGGACATGCACTGGAACGATTTGCCGGTCGAGCGTAAACAGGCGCTCGATGAACAGCTGGACGCCAAAAACCCAGTGCAAAAAAAAACAAAATAGGCGGGATGGGGGATTGACCTATAAATGAGAATCGTTATGATTATCACAACTGGTCGCGAGACTGGTTGGATAACCTGAAAAGTCCTTGGTTAGGACGCTCAGATTATCTCCTCATCAGGCTAATCACGGTTATTGACCCGGCACTTTGCCGGGTCTTTTTTTGCCTCCGATAAACAAAGGCCGATCAACGACGCAGTCGGGCGCAGTAGTCCTGTTCAGGCAAGGCTGCCGTGTACCAGACGTAGTCGGCCATGCCCGGCTCGACTTTTTCGCCCACCTCCACCAGTAGCAACACTTTGGATTCGCCCTCTGCGCCCAGATCAGCCAGGTGAAGTGGCACACCCAAGTCCTTGCGCGCATGGTAGCTGCCGGTCAGCAACAGGGCCGGTTGTGGCGCGCCAAGCACGCGTTCGGCGATGCGGCGGTCGCGTTGCTGCTGCACGGCAAGCATGGCCGGCAGCTGGTTTTCCGGCAGCAATCCACAGTGTCCGGCGCGCACCTGGTCTAGCAGCGCAGCCTTGACCGCAGGTGCATTCGAGCGCGGCCCCTGCAACACCGGGGTGTCCCGATAAGCCTGACGCAACTCCTCCGGCGAAAGATTGGCCGCCAGCAGCGCAATCTGCCGATGCAAAGCCTCCTGCACGATCGGCCCATACCATTGCCAGTCCCAGCCGTCCTGCCAGGCCAGGGCTTTGGGCAAATCCTCAGGCATGACCGCCTGCCCTTGCACGGCATCGATCAGGGGTTGCTGCGAAGGCTGCAGCATCTCCAGCAACAGGCTGCCCTGGGGGCGACGGGCCTCCAAGGCTCGCAACAGCCACAGCTGCAACGCGTGGTGATCGGGATTGTCGTGCTTCTCTCCCACCAGCACCCGAGGCGCCGGGGCCAGGTAGGCAACAAGCTGGTCTGGCGTGAGCTGCTCACCCGTGGCAAGGTCACGGATTTGCCCCAGTTGTGCGCTGTCGCGCCCTTCGCCGGCCTGCCACGCCGGCAAGTCGGGCAGGCTGGCCTGGCAGCCGGACAGCACCAAAGCCAGCAGGATCGATAGGCCGGGCAGCACGGGATGGCGCATGGGCAAAGCCTCCTAGCGGGTGATGATCAACGGATGACCGAGCTCCGGGTGCGGCTGCACCAGCACATCGATTCCAAATACCGCCTTGAGCGCGTCAGGCGTCAGCACCTGCTGCGGGGTGCCCAGCGCATGACAGCGTCCCTGCTCCAGCAACAGGATCTGGTCACAGTAGCGCGCGGCGAGGTTGAGGTCGTGCAGAATCACCATCACCGCCGCGCCTTGGTCGGCAAAGCGCCGCACCGCTTGCAAGGTGGTGTGCTGGTGCAAGGGGTCCAGCATCGAAGTGGGCTCGTCCAGCAGCAGGGTGGCGCCCTCCTCCCCCGGCCACAGCTGCGCCAGCACGCGGGCCAGGTGAACCCGCTGGCGCTCGCCACCGGACAGCGCCAGGTAGCTGCGATCGACCAAGTGCAGGGCATCAGCCGCACCCAAGGCGGCGTGGACGATTTCCTGGTCGCGTTGCTGACCACTGGCGTGAGGCAGCCGGCCAAGCCCGACCACTTCTTCGACACCAAATGCAAACCCGAGGGTGGAAACCTGCGGCAGTACCGCCAGGCAACGAGCGCGTGCTTGGCCTGGCCAGTCCGCCAAGGTGCGCCCACGCAAATGCACCTGCCCCTGATTGGGAGCCAGCTCGCCGCACAGTACGCCCAACAGGCTACTTTTGCCGGCCCCATTGGGGCCCAGTACACCCAGGACCTGCCCAGGACGCACGTGCAAGTCGATCGCCTGCAGCACGTCTTGGGTTCCGCGCCGCAAACGCACCCCTTGGGCTTCCAGCATCAGCTTCGCCCTCGTATCAACAAGAACAAGAAGAACGGCGCTCCGAGGAACGCAGTAACGATGCCAATCGGCAGCTCCGCCGGTGCCAGCGCCAGCCGGGCCACCAAGTCGGCGAACAAGAGCAAGGCGCCCCCTGCGAGCAACGAGGCAGGCAGCAGCACCCGGTGGTCGGGGCCTGCCAGCAAGCGCATCAAGTGCGGCACTACCAAGCCGATGAAACCGATCAACCCCGCAGCCGCCACCGCAGCCCCCACGCCCAGGGCAGTACAGAACACCAGCTCACGCTTGAGCGCCTCCACGTCGATGCCCAGGTGCCGAGCCTCGGACTCGCCCAGCAACAGGGCATTGAGCGCCTGGGCGCGGCGTGGCAGCCACAGCGCAACCGCTGCTGTCACCAGCAGCAAGGGCCACAGGCGCTCATAGCTGGCACCGTTGAGGCTGCCCAGGTTCCAGAAGGTCAAGGTGCGCAGCGTGGCGTCATCGGCCAGGTAGGTGAACAAGCCGACCGCCGAACCGGCCAATGCAGTCAGGGCGATGCCTGCGAGCAGCATGGTAGCGACGCTGGTTTGCCCGTCGCGCCGGCCCAGGCGATACACCAGCGCGGTCACACCGAGGCCGCCCACGAAGGCACAGCCCGACAACAGGTAAGGCGAGAACCACTCCGGAATCCCGCCCAGCCAGCTACCACCGACAATCGCCACCGCCGCCCCCAGCGCTGCTCCACTGGCCACCCCGACCAGCCCAGGGTCTGCCAGAGGGTTGCGGAACAGCCCCTGCATCGTCACGCCGGACAACGCCAGCACCGCGCCCACCGCCAGCCCCAGGAGGGTACGAGGCAAGCGGATCTGCCCAAGGATCATCTCGGCTTGTTCCAGCCCCTCGGCGTGAACCGGCACCCCCAGCAGTCGCAGGCCCGCACGCAGGGTATCGAACAGCGGGAGGCTGACCGGCCCAAGCGCCAGCGACAACCAAACGGCCAACAGGCACGACAGCGTCAGACAGACAAACAGCGTGCGGGACTGAACGCGGCCTCTCATTGGGCCTTGGCCACCGGATAGAAGGCCTCGGCCAGTGCGGTCAAGGTGGCCGGCAAGCGCGGGCCAAGACCACCGACGAGCAAGGTCGGGTCCAGCGCTACCAGGCGCCTCTCTCGGACTGCCCGGGACGCGGCCAGCGCGGGGTTTTCCTTGAGCAACGCCTGCAGCGCCTGCTCGCCCTCGAGGCTGCGATCGGAGAGCACCAGCACATCTGGATCCAGCGCTGCCAGAGCCTCGACCGAGAAGTTCTTGTAACCCGGATGCTCGGCCAGGTTACGTGCACCGGCCTGGCGTAGCAGCCAGTCCCCTGATGTGCCCAGACCTGCGATCAGGGGCTTGGCACCTGCATGCCCGACCAGCAGCAGAACCCCTGGCGCCTTCTGGCTGGCCTGGGCCTGCTTGACCCTGGCTTGCAGCGCATCGAGTTGCCGGTGGTAACCGGCGGTCAGCTCGGCGGCTTTCTGTTCGACCCCCAGCAAACTGCCCAGGCGTTGGAGGTTATCGTCCACGGCGTCCAACTCGGCCTTGCTGGAGAACAGCTCCACCCGCACCCCGGCCTTGCGCACCTGCGCCAGCACCGGCGGCGGCCCCATCTCCTCGGTGCCGACCAAGACATCCGGGCGCAGGCTGAGAATCCCTTCGGCGGACAATTGCCGTTGGTAGCCGATGCTAGGCAGCGATTTGAGCGACTCAGGGTGCTGACTGGTGGTATCGACCCCCACCAGTTGCCGCTCGCCCCCCAGGGCGCTGATCCATTCACTCAAGGCGCCACCCGCACTGACCCAGCGCTGGGGTAGCTCGGCGGCCAATGCCTGGGTGGCAAGTACAAGACCTGCACACAGGACGATCAGGGCAGCGGGACGACGCATCATCGTTTTCCTTTGCAGAAGGCGGGCCGCGCGCCTTGTAGCGGGCGACGGAACTGCGCACCATAGGCAGCCTGGCGCAGCGACTGCGAGCAATTTGATAATTGTTCGCATTGAGGCGTCAAGCCATCCCTTTGTCACATGAGCTGTCTGCTTCAATGCATTTTCTTTGCGCATCCCTCGATCTCGCCGAAGGCCACAGCCGCGCATTCAGCGTAGCGGGCGAGCAGGTTTTCGGCGTACGGCGTCAGGGCCAGGTTTACCTTTATCGCAACCGCTGCCCCCATAAGGGCATTCCGTTGAATTGGGAGGCGGATGCTTTTCTCGATCAGAGTGCCAGCCTGATCCACTGCGCCCATCACGGCGCGTTGTTCCTGATCGAAAGCGGCGAATGCGTGGCCGGCCCCTGCGAGGGCGAACAGTTGCAGGCCCTGGCCTGCCTTGAAGACAGCCAGGGCATCTGGCTCAAGGCGTGAGCAGCACCGGCAATGGCCTGTCGATGACGATCTGCTCGGCGTCCAGGCGCGTGCCGTAGGCCAGCACCTCCACGCCATCGGCCACTGCAGTGCGCAGGGCCTGGGCATAAGCCGCGTCGATTTCCTCGGCCGGACGCACCGCCTCGACACCGGTCAGGTTCACGCAATACAACTGCACCGCACGGATTCCCTGGCGCGCCAAGGCTGCGAGCTCGCGCAGGTGCTTGGCGCCGCGCTGGGTCACCGCGTCGGGAAAAGCCGCGACCGGCGTGTCCGGGTAGCCCAGGGTCACACTCTTGACCTCCACATAAGCCGGCCCCTCGGCGAACTCCAGACGAAAGTCCACCCTGCTGCCTTCCTCGCCATACGCCACTTCGCGCTTGAGCGCCGTGAAGCCGGCCAGTTCGGTGATGCGTCCGGCGCGCAGCGCTTCCTCCACCAAGGCATTGGCCCGCCCCGTGTTGACACAGGCCAGGCGCCCCTGGGGCGTCTCGCTGATCTCCCAGGTGCCGGGCAACTTGCGTTTGGGGTCGTTGGAGCGGCTGAACCAAACCTGCCCGCCCTCGCGCATGCAATTGAGCATCGAGCCAGTGTTGGGGCAGTGAATGGTCAGTTGCTCACCGCTGGCCAACTCGATGTCGGCCAGGAACCGTTTGTAGCGGCGCAACAAGCGCGCCTGTTCGAGTGCAGGGAAGAACAACATCAGCCTTGCCAGCTCCTCAGGCCACGTGCGATGCGTTGCACGGCTTCCTCAAGACGCGGCAGGCTCTGGGTGTAGGCGAACCGCACATGATGACCGGCCTGGTGACGACCGAAGTCCAGGCCCGGCGTGAAGGCCAGGTGCTCGGTTTCCAGGAAGTGCTGGCAGAAAGCGAAGGCATCGCCACCAAAGGCACTGATATCGGCATACAGATAGAAAGCGCCCTGCGGCTCCACGGCGATGCCGAAGCCCAGCTCGCGCAGGGCCGGCAGCAGAAAGTCCCGGCGGCGGGCGAATTCGGCGCGACGCTCTTCGAGGATGGCCAGGGTCTGAGGTTCGAAGCAGGCCAGCGCGGCATGTTGAGCCATGCTCGGTGCACTGATATAGAGGTTTTGCGCCAGTTTCTCCAGGTCCTTCACCGCGCTGGGCGGCGCGACCAGCCAGCCCAGGCGCCAACCGGTCATGCCGAAATACTTGGAAAAACTATTCAGGACGAACGCCTGGTCGTCCACCTCCAGCACGCTCGGTGCATCCATGCCATAGGTCAGGCCGTGATAGATCTCGTCTACCACCAGGTGCCCATGGCGCTCGCGGGTAGCCTTGGAGAGGCTGGCCAACTCGTCACGCTCGAGCACTGTACCCGTGGGGTTGGCAGGCGAGGCCACCAAGGCACCGACAGTGTCTTTGTCCCAGTAGCGGTCGACCAGGTCGGCCGTCAGTTGATAATTGACGTCCGGCCCTACCGGTACCAGTTGCGCCCCACCTTCGACCAGACGCAGGAAGTGGCGGTTGCACGGGTAGCCGGGGTCTGCCAGAAGCCAGTGCTTGCCCGGATCGACCAACAAACTGCTGGCCAGCAGCAACGCACCGGAGCCGCCCGGGGTGATGAGGATCCGTTCAGGGTCGACGCTCACCCCGTAGCGCTGGTCGTAGAAACCTGCAATCGCCTCGCGCAGGGCGGGCAGGCCGCGGGCCGCGGTGTAGCGGGTGTGGCCCGAGGCCAAGGCCGCCTGGCCAGCCGCCACGATGGGCGTGGCGGTGGTGAAGTCCGGCTCGCCGATCTCCAGGTGGATGACATCATGGCCAGCCGCCTGCAGCTCATTGGCGCGCGCCAGCAACGCCATGACGTGGAAGGGTTCGATAGCGCGACTGCGTGCACTGTAGGGCTGAGCCATGGGCCTTCTCTCAATTGGGTCTAAACTGGTGATTCTACCCCTGCGAGGCATCGAACGTGCGGCTCGCACCGCTGTCAACTCCTAGGATCGGGCGGGGTAGCGCACCCCCGATCTATCTGGTAAGTTCGGCGGCTCGCAGTCGCAGGGCCGGCGGGTGCCGGAGATGGAGCAGCCTGCGCATTGGATCAGATGAGTGAGAGGCGGTCTATTCATGTCCACCGTAGAAAAGCAAAAAGCCGGTCAAACCATGTACGGTGTCGAACCCTATAAGGAAACGCCGGGCGAAGAGTACATGGGTGAACCCATGCGCAAGCATTTCACCAAACTCCTCAGTGCCTGGAAGCAAGAGCTGATGACCAGTGTGGATCGGACTGTAGACCACATGAAGGATGAAGCAGCCAACTTCCCGGACCCTGCCGACCGTGCCAGCCAGGAAGAGGAATTCGCCCTCGAACTGCGCAACCGGGATCGTGAACGCAAGCTGATCAAGAAGATCGACAAGACCCTGCAATCGATCCAGGACGAAGAGTACGGCTGGTGCGAAGCCTGCGGCGTCGAGATCGGCCTGCGTCGCCTGGAAGCGCGCCCAACCGCCGACCTGTGCTTCGACTGCAAGGAACTGGCGGAGAAGAAGGAAAAGCAGGTCGGCAAGGCCTGACCTGATTCCCACCTTAACGGGGCGCTCGATGCGCCCCGTTTCATTTATATAGCCTGCAAACCCATGAACGACTCCAGCTACATCGGGCGCTTCGCCCCCACCCCCAGCGGCTTTCTGCACTTCGGATCGCTCGTCGCGGCGCTCGCTTCCTGGCTCGATGCCCGCGCAATTGGCGGACGCTGGTTGTTGCGCATGGAGGACACCGATCCGCCTCGGGAAATGCCCGGTGCACGGGATGCCATCCTGCAGACCCTGGAGCGTTACGGCCTGGAGTGGGACGGCGAGGTCGTCTACCAAAGCCAGCGCCACGAAGCCTATGCCGAGGTGGTCGAGCGTCTGATGCGCATGGGCCTGGCCTATGCCTGCACGTGCTCGCGCAAACAACTGGAGGGTTATGGCGGGGTGTATCCGGGGCTGTGCCGAAACGCCGGACATGCCCGCGAAGGCGCGGCGATACGCCTGCGGGTACCGGAGCTGATCTATCGCTTCACCGATCGCGTCCAGGGGGCTTTCGAGCAACACTTGGGACGTGAGGTGGGCGATTTCGTCATCCAGCGCCGGGACGGGCTCTACGCCTACCAACTGGCCGTGGTGCTGGACGATGCCTGGCAAGGCGTCACCGATATCGTGCGGGGCGCCGATCTCCTGGACAACACACCTCGCCAGCTCTACCTGCAGGAATTGCTGGGCTTCTCCCAGCCACGCTACCTGCACATCCCACTGATCACTCAGCCGGACGGCCACAAGCTGGGCAAATCCTATCGCTCGCCGCCACTGGCGGCCGACCAGGCCACCCCCCTGTTGTTGCGCGCCCTGCGAGCCCTGGGCCAAGCCACTGAGCCTGGCATGGAGCGCGCCAGCCCCGCCGAGGTGCTGGCGATCGCACGGCAGCAGTGGCGCCCCGAGGCGATCGCCCACAAATTGACGGTGCCGGAGGCTGACCTGCGCTGATCGGGCGTTCGCGCAGGCCCGTTGTAACAAGCGCGGTGCAAAAACCCAATAAATTCAAATTGTTGCCGAGCGAGGATGAATCCCGCTAGCATCGTCCCAGCCATTTGCGCCAATAATAAGTCCAAGCCCGCAGCGCCCAACCTTCGAGGCCAGCATGTACATCTATCGTTTGGTCCTGCTTCTGGTCGTGGGGATCTACCTGTTTTCCCCGGCCATCATGGACTGGTGGATCGAGCCGACCGGTGCCTGGTACCGACCCTACCTGCTCTGGCTGATCCTCATCGTCGTCACCTTCATTTTGCAGAGCCAACGAGATGCCGATGAGCTTTAGCCTGACCCAGATGATCCTGATCAGCGCCGCCTACCTGCTGGTGCTGTTCGGTGTGGCCTGGATCAGCGAGCGTGGGCTGATCCCGCGTTCGATCATCCGCCACCCGCTGACCTACACCCTGTCCCTGGGCGTCTATGCCAGTGCCTGGGCCTTCTACGGCTCGGTGGGCCTGGCCTACCAGTACGGCTATGGTTTCCTGGCCTGTTACCTAGGGGTATCCGGGGCCTTCCTGCTGGCGCCGGTGCTGCTCTATCCCATTCTCAAGATCACCCGCACCTACCAGCTCTCGTCGCTGGCCGACTTGCTGGCGTTTCGCTTTCGCAGCACGTGGGCCGGCGCGCTCACCACCATCTTCATGTTGATCGGTGTGCTGCCCCTGCTGGCCCTGCAGATCCAGGCGGTGGCCGACTCGATCAGCATCCTCACCGGCGAGCCGGTCAAGGCTCGGGTAGCCTTCGCATTCTGCGTGTTGATCATCCTGTTCACGATCTTCTTCGGCTCGCGCCACATCGCCACGCGTGAAAAACACGAAGGCTTGGTGTTCGCCATCGCCTTCGAATCGGTGATCAAGCTGTTGGCCCTGGGCGGTATCGGTCTGTATGCGCTGTATGGCGTGTTCGGCGGTCCGCACCAACTGGAGGTCTGGCTGCTGCAGAACCAGACTGCGCTGGCCGCACTGCACACGCCGCTGCAGGAAGGTCCGTGGCGAACCCTGCTGCTGGTGTTCTTCGCCTCGGCCATCGTCATGCCGCACATGTACCACATGGCCTTCACCGAAAACCTCAACCCGCGCTCGCTGGTCAGCGCCAGCTGGGGCCTGCCGCTGTTCCTGCTGCTGATGAGCCTGGCCGTGCCGCTGGTACTCTGGGCCGGCCTGCGCCTGGGCGCGAGCACCAATCCAGAGTACTTCACCCTGGGCCTGGGCATCGCCGCCGATAACCCAGCGCTGGCCCTGCTCGCCTATGTCGGTGGCCTCTCTGCCGCCAGCGGGCTGATCATCGTCACCACCCTGGCCCTCTCGGGGATGGCCCTCAACCACTTGGTGCTGCCGCTCTATCAGCCACCGGCCGAGGGCAACATCTACCGCTGGCTAAAGTGGACCCGGCGCGCCCTGATCGTCGCCATCATCGCGGCAGGCTTCGTCTTCTACCTGACCCAGAACAATCACCAGAGCCTGGCCAACCTGGGCATCGTCGCTTTCGTCGCCACCTTGCAGTTCCTGCCGGGCGTGCTTTCGGTGCTGTACTGGCCGACCGCCAACCGCCGCGGCTTCATCGCCGGCCTGATGGCGGGCATCGCGGTGTGGATGGTGACCATGCTGCTGCCGCTGCTGGGCAATCTGCAGGGCTTCTATATCCCGCTGCTGGACATGATCTACGTGCTGGACGACACCAGCTGGCACATGGCAGCCATCGGCTCGCTGGCCGCCAACGTCCTGCTGTTCACCCTGATCTCGCTGTTCACCAATGCCAGCAGCGAAGAAGTCAGCGCTGCCGAGGCCTGCGCCGTGGACAACGTGCGCCGGCCACAACGGCGTGAGCTGCATGCCGCCTCGCCCCAGGAGTTCGCCACCCAATTGGCCAAGCCCCTGGGCGCGAAGGCCGCGCAGAAGGAAGTCGAGCAGGCCCTGCGTGACCTCTACCTGCCCTTCGACGAACGCCGCCCCTATGCCTTGCGCCGCCTGCGCGACCGCATCGAGGCCAACCTGTCGGGCCTGATGGGGCCGAGCGTGGCCCAGGATATGGTCGAGACCTTCCTGCCCTACAAATCGGGCAACGAGAACTACGTCACCGAAGACATCCACTTCATCGAAAGCCGCCTGGAAGACTACCACTCGCGCCTGACCGGCCTCGCCGCCGAGCTCGATGCCCTGCGCCGCTACCACCGCCAGACGCTGCAGGAGCTGCCCATGGGCGTGTGCTCTTTGGCCAAGGACCAAGAGATCCTGATGTGGAACAAAGCCATGGAAGAGCTGACCGGCGTGGCTGCCATGCATGTGGTCGGCTCGCGTCTGGTCACTGTCAGCGAGCCTTGGCGCGGGCTGTTGCAGAACTTCATCAACATCCCCGACGAACACCTGCACAAGCAGCGCCTGGCCCTGGACGGACAGACCCGCTGGCTCAACCTGCACAAGGCGGCCATCGCCGAGCCCTTGGCACCGGGCAACAGCGGCCTGGTGCTGTTGGTCGAGGACCTGACCGAAACCCAGGCCCTGGAAGACAAACTGGTGCACTCAGAGCGCCTGGCGAGTATCGGTCGCCTGGCTGCGGGCGTGGCCCATGAGATCGGCAACCCCATCACCGGCATCGCCTGCCTTGCGCAGAACCTGCGCGAAGAGCGTGAAGGCGATGGCGAGATCATCGAGCTTTCCAGCCAGATCATCGAACAGACCAAACGCGTTTCGCGCATCGTCCAGTCGCTGATGAGCTTCGCCCATGCCGGCGGTAGCCACCAGAACAGCGAGGAGCCGGTGTGCCTGGCCGAAGTCGCGCAAGATGCCATTGGTCTGCTGGCGTTGAACCGGCGCAATTTCGAAGTACAGTTCTTCAACCTCTGCGACCCGGATCACTGGGCCGAGGGTGATCCCCAGCGCCTGGCCCAGGTGCTGATCAACCTGCTTTCCAACGCCCGCGACGCCTCCCCGCCCGGCAGCGCCGTGCGTGTGCGCAGCGCTGTGTGTGAGCACACTGTCGACCTGATCGTCGAGGACGAAGGCAGCGGAATCCCGAAAAACATCATGGACCGGCTGTTCGAGCCCTTCTTCACCACCAAGGACCCTGGCGAAGGCACTGGACTGGGGCTTGCTCTGGTCTATTCCATCGTGGAAGAGCATTATGGGCAAATCACCATCGACAGCCCGGCCGATATCGAACGCCAACGTGGTACCCGGATCCGCGTGACCCTGCCAAGGCATGTCGTAGCGACGTCCCCTGAAATTCGAGACCGTCGAGAGAATTGAATCAATGCCGCACATTCTGATCGTCGAAGACGAAACCATCATCCGCTCGGCCTTGCGTCGACTGCTCGAGCGGAACCAGTACCAAGTCAGCGAAGCCGGCTCGGTGCAGGAAGCCCAGGAACGCTTCAGCATTGCCACCTTCGACCTGATCGTCAGCGACCTGCGCCTGCCCGGCGCCCCGGGCACCGAGTTGATCAAGCTCGGCCAGGGCACACCGGTGCTGATCATGACCAGCTATGCCAGCCTGCGCTCGGCGGTCGATTCGATGAAAATGGGCGCGGTGGACTACATCGCCAAGCCCTTCGATCACGACGAGATGCTCCAGGCCGTGGCGCGCATCCTGCGCGACCGGCAGAACGCCCCGGCACCTGCCGCCGTCAGCGCCGCCGAGCCGCGCGCCAACGGCAAGGCAGTCGCCGCCGACAAGGCCAGCCCGGCCTCGGCCAACGGCGAGATCGGCATCATTGGCTCGTGCCCACCGATGCAGGACATGTTCGGCAAGATCCGCAAGGTCGCGCCTACCGACTCCAATGTCCTCATCCAGGGCGAATCCGGCACCGGCAAGGAGCTGGTCGCCCGCGCCCTGCACAACCTGTCGCGTCGCGCCAAAGCCCCGATGATCTCGGTCAACTGCGCGGCCATCCCGGAAACCCTGATCGAGTCCGAACTGTTCGGCCACGAGAAAGGCGCGTTCACAGGTGCCAGCGCAGGCCGTGCCGGCCTTGTCGAAGCGGCCGACGGCGGTACGCTGTTCCTCGATGAAATCGGCGAGCTCCCACTCGAAGCCCAGGCCCGCCTGCTGCGTGTGCTACAGGAAGGCGAGATCCGTCGGGTCGGCTCGGTGCAATCGCAGAAGGTCGATGTCCGTCTGATAGCCGCGACCCATCGCGACCTGAAGAACCTGGCCAAGGCAGGGCAGTTCCGCGAAGACCTT
The DNA here is from genome assembly GCF_001808425.1 of Pseudomonas sp. HMSC08G10. Classification (NCBI taxonomy): domain Bacteria; kingdom Pseudomonadati; phylum Pseudomonadota; class Gammaproteobacteria; order Pseudomonadales; family Pseudomonadaceae; genus Pseudomonas; species Pseudomonas sp. HMSC08G10. The sequence goes on from NZ_KV793332.1 coordinate 24,056, forward strand.
TATTACCGCCTGCACGTGATTGCCCTGAAGCTTCCGGCCCTGCGCGAGCGCGGCAGCGACGTCAACGAAATCGCCGATGCCTTCCTGGCCCGCCAGAGCGCTCGCATCGGCCGAGACGATCTGCACTTCTCCGCCGAGGCCGAGCAAGCGATCCGTCATTACAGTTGGCCAGGCAACGTACGCGAGCTGGAAAACGCCGTGGAGCGCGCGGTGATTCTCAGCGAGAGCGCGGAAATCTCCGCTGATCTGCTGGGCATCGACATCGAGTTGAGCGGCCTGGAGGACGAAGGGCCGTTCGACACCGCTCCGGCCGTGGCCGGCGCCGGTACCAACAACGCCAGCCATGAACCAACCGAGGACTTGTCCCTGGAAGACTACTTCCAGCATTTCGTCCTCGAGCATCAGGATCACATGACCGAGACCGAGCTGGCCCGCAAGCTGGGCGTCAGCCGCAAATGCTTGTGGGAACGACGTCAACGCCTGGGTATCCCACGGCGCAAGAGCAACGCCACCAGCGACAATTGATTTGCCCCTCCCCGCTATAGAGGCAGGAGGGTTTTCTCCTGCCTGCGCCTCCCTCCCCAAAACACCACGCAGCTCGTGAGAAGCCCACTGTCTTGTGGTGCTCGCACGGGCCTATTCGTGGACGAACCCGCCCCTACAGGTACAGCGTGTCGATGAATGCGCCACAGCCCCCTGCGGGAGCGGGTGCAACGAAGAAACCTACTCGCCGCACTGGCACCGACGTTGCCGGTGTTCCTGGGTAACAGCGCAATTGCCCAAGGAATCTGTTACCCCACCCGCCCAGGCGTAACATCAGCCGAGGCGTACGGTAACGAAATTTCGACATTTTCTGCATGACACCCAAAGCACAGAACCCGCAAAGCCTTGATTTTGCTGGGTTTAGCAAAGTTGGCACGGCACCTGCTATATGTCTGGTACAAGAACAATAACAAGCACTGCAATCCAGAATAAGAACAAGACGAAACGGCTCACGCACAATAAAAACAAGACGGCGGAGGCGCAGCTAACTGATTCTTTTGGAGAGGAGTTGTGTTTGGGGCTTGCCCCACAGCCAGGCAGAGAACAACAAAAACTGCACTAAAAAGCAGCGCCTGAACTGGTTGGATCGAACGATCAGCATAACATCAGCGACCAAAGCAATCCGTTTGCTCTTCACCCCCGGGTTGGGGGTCGTCCACAAGCTTTGAGATTTGTGGGCAGGGCATCAACAAAAACAAGAAGCCCGGCAGAAAAACAATAAGAGCACGCAACGACTTTCCTGGGGAGCTTCGGCTCCCCATGTCGTTTCTCCCCCTCCAGCATCACCTCCAAAGCAGCGCCTACACCATTCCCCGAGTAAATGCTAGAATCCCCGCCCATCATGCGGCCATTCTCCTATTCTTGGCCGAACATTCCTTCAAACAGTGCATCCCATGCTGAAGAAGCTGTTCCAGTCGTTCCGTCCTCCTATCCGTGGTCAGCACCACAGGCGCACCACGCCTGAAGTGATCAACAAGAGCCAGCACTCGCTGCAACGCAGCCAGTTCAGCCGCCACGCGGTGAGTATCGTCGAGCGCCTGCAAAGCGCCGGTTACCAGGCCTATCTGGTCGGCGGCTGCGTCCGCGACCTGCTCCTGGGTATCAATCCCAAGGATTTCGACGTCGCCACCAGTGCCACTCCCGAGCAAGTCCGCGCGGAGTTTCGCAACGCTCGAATCATTGGCCGCCGCTTCAAGCTGGTCCACGTGCATTTTGGCCGTGAGATCATCGAAGTCGCCACTTTCCGAGCCCATCACTCCGAAGAAGATCAAGGCGATAGCCACCGCTCGTCGCACAATGCCAGCGGGCGCATTCTGCGCGACAACGTTTATGGCACCTTGGAAGACGACGCCCAGCGTCGTGACTTCACCATCAACGCGCTGTACTACGACCCGGTCAGCGAGCGCATCCTCGACTATGCCAACGGCGTGCACGATATCCGCAACCGCCTGCTGCGCCTGATCGGTGATCCTACCCAACGCTACCAGGAAGACCCGGTGCGCATGCTGCGAGCCGTGCGCTTTGCCGCCAAGCTCGATTTCGGCATCGAAAAGCACACGGTTCAGCCGATCCGCGACCTGGCTCCGCTGCTGCGAGAGATCCCGCCAGCGCGCCTGTTCGAAGAAAGCCTCAAGCTGTTCCTTTCCGGCCAAGGCGCAATCACCTTCGAAATGCTGGTGGACCTGCACCTGTTCGACCCGCTGTTCCCGGCCAGCGCCCATGCGCTGGAAGAACGCCCGACCTACACCCACACTCTGATCAGCCAGGCGCTGTCCAACACCGACCTGCGCGTCAAGCAAGGCAAGCCGGTCACTCCGGCCTTCCTGTTCGCTGCCCTGCTCTGGCCGGCGCTGCCGGGCCGCGCGCTGTACCTGCAAAGCCAGGGTGTGCCGCCGATTCCGGCCATGAACAACGCCGCCCACGACCTGATCGCCGAACAGTGCGCACGCATTGCGATACCTAAGCGTTTCACCCTGCCGATCCGCGAGATCTGGGACATGCAGGAGCGTCTACCACGCCGCAGTGGCAAGCGCGCCGACATGATGCTCGACAACCCACGCTTCCGCGCCGGCTACGACTTCCTGTTACTGCGCGAAAGCGCCGGCGAGGAAACCGACGATCTGGGCCAATGGTGGACCGACTATCAGGACGCCAGCGACAGCGAACGTCGCGACATGATCCGTGACCTGGGCAGCCGCGACGACGGTGCAGCGCCACGCAAACGCAAGCGCAGTGGCAGCAAGCGCAAGCGCAGCGGCGACGAAAACTGGGATTGAACATGACGACCCGCGCCTACATTGGCCTGGGCAGCAATCTGGCCGAGCCCGCCGAACAATTGCGAAGCGCCCTGCAGGCGCTGGACAACGTCGAAGGTACCCGCCTGGCAGCGACCTCGGCTTTCTATACCAGCGACTCCCTGCTCCCCGGCCAACCGCGCTACACCAATGCCGTGGCCGCCGTGGACACCCATCTCGCGCCACTGGCATTGCTCGATGCCCTTCAGGCCATCGAGCTTGACCAAGGCCGCGAGCGCAAGGAGCGCTGGGGGCCACGTACCCTCGACCTGGACGTCCTGTTGTTCGGCGACCAAGTCATCGACGTGCCACGCCTCAAAGTCCCGCATTACCACATGCAGGCGCGCCCTTTCGTGCTCTATCCCCTGGCTGAACTGGTACCCGCCGATTTCCACCTTGCCGACGGCCGTAGCCTGGCGCAATTGCTCGAAGCCTGCCCCTTCGTGGGTCTGGAACGCCTGTAATCCGGGCGTTTCGGACAACGGTAACGCCAGTAACACCCTGATCGTAACAATGCGGTAACAGGGTGATTGACTTCCCCCCCCTCGCTCACGACTATAGGCGTCCCGTGGCACCAAAGTGCCGCCTTTTTACCTATTTAGGCTCGGACGGACCTGTGCCCGAACATCACACACGATGATGTGCCGCTCCGGAAGATGATTACACGCGTTGTACGCAGTCGTTTTTCACAGCGCCTGAACGAGGATTTCCTACATGCCTGAAGTAACCCTGACCACCCTGCACGGCCTCAAGGCCAAGGGTGAGAAAATCGCCATGCTGACGTGCTACGACGCGACCTTCGCCAAGGCCGCCTGCGCAGCCGGCGTGGAAATACTGTTGGTGGGTGACTCCCTGGGCATGGTCCTGCAGGGCCATGACAGTACCCTGCCGGTCACGACCGCCGAAATGGCCTACCACACTGCCTGCGTCAAGCGCGGCAACGAGGGCGCCCTGATTCTCGCCGACCTGCCGTTCATGGCCCATGCCACACCCGAACAGGCCTTCGCCAACTGCGCCACCCTGATGCAGGCCGGCGCCCACATGATCAAGCTCGAAGGCGCCGCCTGGCTGGCCGAGACCATCCGCCTGCTGGCCGAACGTGGCGTGCCAGTGTGCGCGCACATGGGCCTGACCCCGCAGACCGTCAATGTGCTAGGCGGCTACAAGGTTCAGGGCCGCCAGGAAGCCCAGGCTCGGCAAATGCGTGCCGACGCCATCGCCCTGGAACAAGCCGGTGCGGCCATGCTGCTGCTCGAATGCGTGCCCAGTGACTTAGCCGCCGAGATCACCCAGGCGGTCAGCATCCCGGTCATCGGCATCGGTGCCGGCAGCGCCACCGACGGTCAGGTGCTGGTCCTGCATGACATGCTCGGGCTATCCCTGAGCGGGCGTGTGCCCAAGTTCGTGAAGAACTTCATGGAAGGCCAGCCGGATATTCACAGCGCCCTGGCTGCCTACGTGCAAGCGGTCAAGGCAGTCAGCTTCCCAGGTAGCGAACACGGGTTCAGCGCATGAATACAGTCAAGACCGTCCGAGAACTGCGCGCCGCCGTGGCACGCGCCCGCGGCGAAGGCAAGCGGATCGGCTTCGTGCCGACCATGGGCAACCTGCACAGTGGCCATGCCGCACTGGTGACCAAAGCCGCCCAGCGTGCCGATTTCGTGGTCGCGAGCATCTTCGTCAACCCGCTGCAGTTTGGCGCTGGCGAAGACCTGGACAAATATCCCCGGACCCTCGCCGCCGACCAAGAGCGCTTGCTCGAAGCCGGGTGTCACCTGCTGTTCGCGCCCACCGTCGAGGAGATGTACCCCGACGGCATGGCAGTGCAGACGCGCGTCAGCGTGCCGCAACTGTCCGAAGGCTTGTGTGGCGCCAGCCGCCCTGGCCACTTCGAAGGCGTCGCCACTGTGGTCAGCAAGCTGTTCAACATGGTCCAGCCCGACCTTGCAGTGTTCGGCGAAAAGGACTTCCAGCAGTTGGCGGTGATCCGCGCCATGGTGCGCGACCTGAACATGCCGATCCAGATCATCGGCGAGCCCACCGTGCGCGCCGAGGATGGCCTGGCGCTGTCATCGCGCAACGGCTACCTGAGCCCGGAGCAGCGCGCTGCTGCGCCCGCGCTGTACCGAACCTTGAAGACCATGGCCGAGGCCATCACCAAGGGCCAGCGTGACTATCCCGCTTTGATTGCCGAGGGGCAGGTGCAACTGGTTGCCGCTGGGTTCCGCCCAGACTACCTGGAAGTGCGCCACGCCGTGACCTTGCGCCCGGCAATGATCGATGACCGCGACCTGGTGATCCTGGCTGCGGCCTACATGGGCACTACCCGCTTGATCGACAACCTGTACCTGCACCTGGACGAAAAGACTGCGTGATATCTGGGGCGGGAGCTCGTGAGGGGGCGCAAAGCCCCCCATTCCTTCCTGACAGCCAATGCCTATAATGATGGCCAGCCTGCAACTGCCAGCAACTGTCTGTTGTCCAAGGCCCATCACGCACCAAGGAAAGCATCCGCAATGGCGTATTACCGTACCCCCCACGATGTGACGGCGCTGCCCGCCTGGCAGGCGCTCCAGCAACACCGCGACGCCATGCAGGGTTTCAGCATGCGCGAAGCCTTCGCAGCCGATCCCAAGCGCTTCGATCAGTTTTCCCTCAGCAGCTGCGGCCTGTTCCTCGACTACTCGAAAAACCTGATCACCGAGCAGACCCGTGATCTGCTGGTGAACCTGGCCAACCAGGTCGGGTTGGCCGATGCCATCAAGTCGATGTTCAGCGGCGAGATCATCAACGCCTCCGAAGGTCGTCCGGTCCTGCACACCGCCCTGCGCCGCCCGGTGGGCGACAAGCTCAGTGTCAATGGCGTCAATGTGATGCCGGAAGTACACAAGGTCCTTAACCAGATCACCGAACTGGTGGGCCGTATCCATGACGGCCTGTGGCGCGGTTACAGCGAAAAGCCCATCACCGACGTGGTGAACATCGGTATCGGCGGCTCCTTCCTGGGGCCGGAGCTGGTCTCCGAAGCCTTGCTGCCCTACGCCCAGCGTGGCGTGCGCTGCCATTACCTGGCGAACATCGACGGCAGCGAGTTCCATGAGCTGTCGGCCAATCTGCGTGCCGAGACCACCCTGTTCATCGTCTCGTCCAAATCGTTCAACACCCTCGAAACCCTGAAGAACGCCACCGCCGCGCGTACCTGGTACCTGGCCCAGGGCGGTTCCGAGGCCGAGTTGTACCGCCACTTCATCGCGGTATCGAGCAACAAGGCCGCCGCCGTGGCCTTCGGTATGCGCGAAGAGAATATCTTCCCGATGTGGGATTGGGTGGGTGGGCGCTACTCACTGTGGTCGGCCATCGGCCTGCCGATCGCACTGGCCATCGGCACCGCAAACTTCAAGGAGCTGCTGTCCGGGGCCTACACCATGGACCAGCACTTCCAGACCACGCCGTTCGATAAGAACATGCCTGTGCTGCTGGCCCTGCTGGGCGTGTGGTACGGCAACTTCTGGGGCGCCCAGAGCCACGCGATCCTGCCGTACGACCATTACCTGCGCAACATCACCAAGCACCTGCAGCAGTTGGACATGGAATCCAACGGCAAGAGCGTGCTGCAGGACGGCACCCCGGTGAAAACCGATACCGGTCCGGTGATCTGGGGCGGCGTCGGCTGCAACGGCCAACACGCCTACCACCAGCTGTTGCACCAGGGCACCCAGTTGATCCCGGCCGACTTCATCGTCCCGGTGGTGAGCTTCAATCCGGTGGCCGACCACCACCAGTGGCTGTACGCCAACTGCCTGTCCCAGAGCCAGGCGCTGATGCTCGGTAAGACCCGCGAGGAAGCCGAGGCCGAATTGCGCGCCAAAGGCCTGAATGAAGCGGACATCGAGAAGCTGGCACCGCACAAGGTGATTCCGGGCAACCGCCCGAGCAATACCTTGGTGGTAGAGCGCATCAGCCCTCGTCGCCTCGGCGCGCTGGTGGCCATGTACGAACACAAGGTGTTCGTACAGAGCGTCATCTGGGGCATCAATGCCTTCGACCAGTGGGGCGTGGAGTTGGGCAAGGAGTTGGGCAAGGGCGTATACCAACGCCTGGTCGGCAGTCTCGAAGACAGCGCTGAGGATGGCTCCACCCAAGGCCTGATCAACTACTTCCGCGGTCGCCACCGCGGTTGATATAGGGTCGCTTTCACGGTGCTGCATATCACTCGCAGATGTGCCCAGCGCCCCGTGGGAGCGGCTTTAGCCGCGAGTGCCGACCCGGCCTGTGCCATGCACCGGTACGCCTGCTTCGCGGCTAAAGCTCCACAGGTACGCTGACCACGCAACTCAATCACCGGGGCGCCCCTCCAGGGAACACCCCTACCTTCTACACTGTCCATCGAATAGCCGCTGCAGTCCCTCGCCCCTCACAAGAGCAGGACAACCCGCCATGTTCGATATCCGCAACTACCCCCAGGCCCTGGCCGTGAGCCAGTCCGCCGCTCTCTCCCCCGACGACTACCAGCGCCTCTACCGCCAGTCGATCGAAGATCCCGATACCTTTTGGGCCGAACAGGCCAAGCGCCTGGACTGGATCAAGCCTTGGTCGAGTGTGCAGCAATGCGATCTGAAGACCGGCAAGGCGCGCTGGTTCGACGGTGGCCAGTTGAACGTCAGCTACAACTGCATCGACCGCCACCTGGCCACCCGCGGCCAGCAGACGGCATTGCTGTGGGAAGGTGACGACCCCAAGGACGCCAAGGCCATCACCTACCGCGAGCTGCACCGCCAGGTCTGCCGTCTCGCCAATGCCTTGAAGGCCCGTGGGGTGAAGAAAGGCGATCGTGTGTGCATCTACATGCCGATGATCCCTGAGGCGGCCTATGCCATGCTCGCCTGCACCCGCATAGGCGCCATTCACTCGGTCGTGTTCGGTGGTTTCTCACCCGATGCCCTGCGTGATCGCATTCTGGACGCGGACTGCCGCACGGTGATCACCGCAGACGAAGGGGTTCGCGGCGCCAAGCGCATTGCGCTCAAGCAGAACGTCGACAAGGCCCTGGCCAGTTGCCCGGCGGTCAGCACCGTGCTGGTGGTACGCCGCACCGGGGCCGATATCGCCTGGAGCGAGGGCCGTGATCTCTGGTATCACGAGGCCACGGAACAGGCCGATGACGACTGCCCGCCCGAGGCCATGGAAGCTGAAGATCCACTGTTCATCCTCTACACCTCCGGCAGTACCGGCAAACCCAAGGGCGTGCTGCACACCACCGCTGGTTACCTGCTGCAGGCCACGCTGACCTTCAAGGTGGTGTTCGACTATCGTGATGGTGAGGTGTTCTGGTGCACCGCCGATGTCGGCTGGGTCACCGGCCACAGCTATATCGTCTACGGCCCCCTGGCCAACGGCGCCATCTCGCTGATGTTCGAAGGCGTGCCCAATTACCCGGACACCTCGCGCTTCTGGCAGGTGGTCGACAAACATCAGGTGAACATCTTCTACACAGCCCCCACCGCCCTGCGCGCACTGATGCGCGAAGGTTCGGCGCCCCTACAGAACACCTCCCGACAAAGCCTGCGCCTGCTCGGTAGCGTGGGCGAGCCCATCAATCCGGAAGCCTGGGAATGGTACTTCGAGGCGGTGGGCCAGAAGCGCTGTCCCATCGTCGATACCTGGTGGCAGACCGAGACCGGCGGCATCATGCTCAGCCCGCTGCCAGGCAACACCCACCTCAAGCCGGGCTGCGCTACGCAACCTTTGTTTGGCGTGCAACCGGTGCTGCTGGACGAAAAAGGCAAGGTCATCGAAGGCCCAGGCGCAGGCCTGCTGGTGATCAAAGCCAGTTGGCCCGGGCAGATCCGCAGTGTCTATGGCGACCATCAACGCATGGTCGACACCTATTTCAAGCCCATGCCCGGCTACTACTTCACCGGTGACGGCGCCCGTCGCGATGCCGATGGCGATTATTGGATCACCGGGCGCGTCGACGATGTGATCAACGTTTCCGGCCACCGCATCGGCACCGCCGAAGTCGAAAGCGCTCTCGTGCTCCACGACAGCATCGCCGAGGCCGCCGTGGTCGGCTACCCGCACGACCTCAAGGGCCAGGGCATCTATGCCTTCATCACGCCCATGAACGGCGTCACCCCGGACGACGCGCTCAAGAACGAGTTGCTGGCCTTGGTCAGCAAGGAGATCGGCAGCTTCGCCAAACCCGAGCTGATCCAGTGGGCGCCGGCATTGCCCAAGACCCGCTCGGGCAAGATCATGCGGCGTATACTGCGCAAGATCGCCTGCAACGAGCTGGACAATTTGGGCGATACCTCAACCCTGGCCGACCCGAGCGTGGTCCAGGGCTTGATCGACAACCGCCTCAATCAATAGACGGCCGCCCATGGCGGCCTGCGGGACCGCCATGGAAGCCTTACGCCGCCGCATCGAAACCCAGGTCATGAGCCTCACCGGGCTGGCCCTCGGCCAGCTCGACCTGGAATCCCCCAAAGGTGACCCGGGCCTGTTCGGCCCGCAGAGCATCAGTTGGCAGGTGCACGGCGACTTCCCCAGCATGCTCGTCGGCGGGATCAGCGCCTTGATGCTGCAACTGCTGCACCCTTTGGCCCTGGCTGGGGTGTGGGATCATTCCAACTTCCGCCAGGACCTGCTCGGTCGCCTGCGCCGCACCAGCCAGTTCATCTCCGGTACCACGTTCGGCTCGACCCGCGATGCCGAATGGCTGATCGAAAAGGTCCGCACCATCCACCTCAAGGTGGTCGGCACCGCCCCCGACGGACGCCCCTATGCCGCCAGCGACCCCGACCTGCTGACCTGGGTCCATGTCGCCGAGGTCAGTAGCTTCCTGGCCGCCCACCTGCGCTATCGCAACCCCCGTCTCAGCCGCGAGGCTCAGGACGCCTACTACAACGAGATCGCCCTGATCGCCGAACGCCTGGGGGCACGCGATGTGCCGCGCTCGTGTCAGGCAGTCGAAGACTACTTGCAACGCATGCGCCCACAGCTGCTGTGCGACGCACGCAGTCATGAGGTGGTGGATATCCTGCTTGATGCCCCAGCCCCCAGCCGCATGGCGCAACCGGTTGGTAAATTGATGCTCAATGCCGGCATCGACCTGCTGCCGGGCTGGGCCCGCGATATGCTCGATCTGCACCAGAATCCTCTTCAACAGCGCATGATCCGCCTAGGCATCAATCGCATCGCTCCGGTGCTGCGCTGGGCCATGCGTAACGGCTCGGCACACCGGGCAAGACGACGTATGGGACTCGAGTGAGGTTTTTGGTCGCTTCGTCGGAACCGTTTTAACGTGCCATACTCCAAGGCACCCCGCTTCAGACAGATGACGTCTTACATGCCCAAAGGATTGACGCGCGCCTTCGGCGCCATGCTGGCCCTCGTGGCCCTGTACAGCCTGCTTGGCTTTCTCATCATCCCCGGTGTCGGCCTGCGCATCGCCAACCAGCAACTGGCGCAATACGCCACGGTGCCGGCACACCTGCAACGTATCGAGTTCAACCCGTTCAGCCTCGAGCTCACGCTCTGGGGTCTGCAGATCGGCGAACCGGGCAAGGAGCAGGTGGGCTTCGAACGCCTCTATGCCAACCTCTCGCTCGACAGCCTGTGGACCAAGGCCCTGCACTTGGAGGCTGTCGAGCTGGACAAGCCACGCAACGAGGTGCTGTTCGCCAAGGATGGCAGCCTCAACCTGACCCAGCTGTTCAAACTGCCGCCCAGCGAGCCCAAACCTGAGGAGCCCGCAGGCGACCCCTTCCCGCTGCGCATCGACAGCATCAAGCTCAACGAAGGCTATTTGCACTTCCAGGACCTGCGACCGAGTGAACCCATCGAGTTCCTCTACGACTCCATGAACCTGGAACTGAAGAACCTCAGCACCCTGCCCGACGACAATGCCGACATGGCGTTGGTCGCCATTGGCCCCAATGGTGGACGCATCGACTGGAGCGGTACCCTGAGCCTGGCCCCAATCGCATCCGAAGGTACCCTCAAGGTCACCGAAGGCAGGATGAAAGCCTTCTGGCCCTATGTGCGCGATGCGGTCCCCCTGGTGCTGGAAGAAGGCGTGGTCAGCCTGGACACTCACTACAAGCTCAACCTGTCCAAGGAAACTGAGCTGCTGCTGGACAACACCTCGGTGCGCGTCGCCCCCTTCGCCATCAAGGCACCGGACGGACGCCCGCTGGCGCGTCTGGCCAGTCTGGACGTGAGCGAAACCTCCATCGATTTGGCCAAACAACAGGTCATCGTCGGCAAGATCCGCAGCGAAAAGCTCGAGACCTGGGCCGCGCTCGAACGCGACGGCCAGCTTGACTGGCAAAAGCTGTTCGCCAGTCAGCCGGCCAAGGCCACCCCGAAGGAAAAAGCCGAACCTGCCGCTGCCGAGCCGAGTGCCGAGGAAAAGGCCGCCAAGGAGCCGAGCAAGCCCTGGCAGGTGCTGCTCAAGGATGTGCAACTACGCAACTATCAGGTACACCTGGCCGACCGTAGCCAGAAGGAGCCTGTGGCACTGGATGTGGGCCCGCTCAACGCCGACCTGCAGAACTTCGACAGCCTCAACCAGTCGCCCTTCACACTCAAGCTCGACACCGGGGTCGGCAAGCAAGGCAAGCTGCAGGCGGCCGGCCAGGTCAATCTGGCGCCGGTCACCGCCAAGCTGGATGTCAGCACCCGTGACATCGACTTGCGCGTGGCCCAGGCCTATATCAGCCCGTTCATCCGCCTGGAATTGCGCAGCGGCATGCTTTCCAGCGACCTGAAGGTCGACCTCAAGAGCACCGAGCCACTGGCCTTCAGCGTCGGCGGCAAGGCCCAAGTCAGCCAGCTGCACACCTTGGACACCATCAAAAATCGCGACTTCGTCAAATGGCAGCAACTGGATCTGAGCGGTCTGTCGTATGTCCATGGCGATGCCCTGTCGATCGACAAGGTGGCGCTGTTGCAGCCCTATGCACGCTTCATCATCAATGAAGACCGCACCACCAACGTCGACGATCTGCTGATCCCTCAACCGGCCAGCGCACCCGCAACCAGTCAAACCAAGCCGGCCACTGCCAGCACTGACAAGCCGCTGGGCATCCGCATCGGTGGCATCGACATCAACGATGGCTCGGCCAACTTCGCCGACCTCACCCTGACCCCCAACTTCGCCACCGCCATCCAGCAGCTCAACGGCCAGATCGGCACCATCGACAACCGCAAGCCGGCACCGGCCAAGGTCGATGTGAAAGGCAAGGTCGATCGTTACGCACCGGTGACCATCAAAGGTGCGCTCAACCCGTTCAACCCACTGGCCAGCCTGGACATCGCCACCAGCTTCAAACGCGTCGAGCTGACCACGCTGACGCCCTACTCCGGAAAGTTCGCGGGCTTCCGCATTCGCAAAGGACGACTGAACCTGGACCTGCACTACCTGATCACCAACGGCCAACTCAAGGCGGAAAACAAGGTGGTGGTCGAGCAGCTGCAGCTGGGTGAGAAGGTCGACAGCCCCGATGCCGTGGACCTGCCGATCCGCCTGGCAGTCGCCCTGCTCAAGGACACCGAAGGCAAGATTTCCATCGAGCTGCCGGTGACCGGCGATCTGAACAATCCACAGTTCAGCGTCATGCCGATCATCTGGCAAACCTTGCGCAATCTGGTGCTGCGCGCAGCCCAGGCACCGTTCAAGTTCATCGGCGGACTGATTGCCGGCGGTGGCGCCGAGGATCTGGGTAATGTGGCGTTCGCGCCAGGCTCCAGCGACCTCAGTGCCGACGCTCAGTCCGCATTGGACAAACTGGCCAGTGCGCTCAAGGAACGCCCGGAGCTGCGCCTGGAAATCGAAGGCACCAGCGCTCAGAGCAGCGATGGCCCGCTGATCGCCAAGCAACGCCTGGAGCGCGAGTACCAGGCGACCTGGTACAAGATCCTCCAGCGCCGCGGCGACAAAGTGCCGGCCAATGCATCGATGCTGGTGGTCGACGACAGTGACAAACCGGCGATGCTCGAGGGTATCTACCGCGCCCGTCTCAAACAGCAACCTCCGGCCGAATGGCAACAACTGAGCCGCGACGAGCGCACCGCCAAGCTGCACGATGCGGTGATCAAGTCCTGGGCTGAAAGTACCGCGCTGTTGCGTCAGTTAGGCCAGGATCGGGCCGGCAGCATCAAGGACTACCTGGTAGATAAAGGTCAGCTGGAAGACGACCGGGTGTACTTCATCGATACCAATCTGGGCCAGGCTGAGAGTGACGGGCGGGTCATCACGCCACTGCACTTGGATGCCGAGTAACCCGCCGCTACAGGCACCTGCAGCCCCTTGGCCGGAGGTGTCATCTTCGCGAGAAAACCCGCTCTTACAGAGGATTTAGTGGCCCTGTAGGAGCGGACCTACCCGCAAACCCCAGGTTCAGACCAGCCGCTGTCCGGAAACCGCCGGGTGATACAGCGGCTGCACCTTGTTGCCGGCCGGGTCGAGGACATGGAAGCTGCGTGCACCATCGCCATGATCGAACGGGCGATCCAGCAGGGTCACACCGTGCGCCTTGAAGTACAGGTACCAAGCGTCCAGCTCCTCCACGCTGTCGACAATGAACCCATAGTGGTCCAAGGTCTGCAGGCCGTTGGCCGCACCCGCACCGCGCCCCAGGGACAGGTTGTCGTTACCGCAGGTCAGGTAGACCAGATCTTCGTGAGCCCGGTGCAGCACTTCCATACCAAGCAGGTCGACGTAGAAACGTTCGCACTCTTCCAGGTTGGGAACCAGCAGGGCGAGATGACGCAGACCATTCAGACGGCCAGGACGAGCGGGAAGATCAGACATGGACGCGGCTCCTTTTATGTATACAATTTACGAGCAAATTTAAAACAAAAGGATCGCTTTGTGTACAGCCTCTTCATCAAGACCCGTGTAAAGAATGGCAGCGCTGAACAATTTTTGGACGCCATCAAGGTCAATGCGGCGGCCTCGGTGGCCAATGAGCCAGGTTGTCTGGTGTTCGATGTGTCACAGGACCGTCTCGATCCGGACGTGATCTACCTCTATGAGATCTATCGCGACGACGCCGCGTACGAGGCGCACACCCAAACCGCGCATTTCCGTGACAGCCGGCCACTGGTGGAGCCGCTGATCGTCGAGCAGGAATGCTTCGAGAGCGATGTGATCGCTTTCAACCCTGTGCGTTTGGGCGGTGAATGAAAGTCGAAGGCCGCTGTGCAGCCCTATCGCTCGCGTCAACGCTAGCGATAGGGGCGCACAGCGGCCCTCTATGAAAAGGTGGCCAAATCCTTTTGGCCGACGGGACAATCCTTACTCGGTTTTCAGGCCGTCAGCCGACACAGCCTGGACACCCTTGATAGCCTTGGCGATGGCGATCGCCTGTTCTTTCTGCGAGGCGGTGATCGCCACGTCAGAGGACAGGGAGACCACACCCTTATTGGTCTCGACCTTGATGTCGCTGCCAGGGATGCCTTTCTCTGTCATCAGGTCGGCCTTCACTTTGGTGGTGATCCAAGTGTCTTTAGTCTCTTCCTTGGCCTTGGTCACTTCACCGGCCGCCAGCGTCATGGGGGACGACTGGGCGGGCTGCTGGGCAAATGCCGCATTAGCCATGGTCAGAGTCAGGGCGGTGGCAGTAGCGGCAGCAATGGCGAATTTCTTCATGTGAGTCACTCCTGTTGTTCGAAAGGTCTGCGCCGTGATTCCTGGCAGCAGGTAAACCTACCGTTGCATGTGCTGTGCCAGCTTTTCCTTATAAAAAATCTCTTTAAATTCAAATAGTTAAAATAATCGATTCGGATTGCCATCGTGCAATTTGCAAGACCAGGCAAAATCCTGCATGCAAGATGCAAGTGGACCAAGGAAAAATCGAGGCGAAAAAAAGGACCCTATTGGGTCCTTTCTTTCGCCTGAAGAGGCTTAGACGCCGGAGGCCTTGGCAGCCGCAACGTCCTTGATCGACAGTTTGATACGGCCGCGGTTGTCCACGTCCAGTACCAACACTTCGACTTCCTGACCTTCTTTCAGAACGTCAGTGACCTTCTCTACACGCGCATCGCTGAGCATGGAGATGTGCACCAGACCATCTTTGCCCGGCAGGATGTTGACGAAGGCGCCAAAGTCGACGATGCGCTCGACCTTGCCCAGGTAGATCTTGCCGATCTCGGCTTCAGCGGTGATGCCCAGGATGCGCTGCTTGGCCGCTTCGGCCGCTTCCTTGGTCTCGCCGAAGATCTTGATCGAACCGTCGTCTTCGATGTCGATCGAAGCCTTGGTCTCTTCGCAGATAGCGCGGATGGTCGCGCCGCCTTTGCCGATGACGTCACGGATCTTGTCGGTGTCGATCTTCATCGCCAGCATGGTCGGTGCGTTGGCCGACAGCTCGCTGCGCGACTGGGCGATGATCTGATTCATCTGGCCGAGAATGTTCAGGCGCGCTTCCAGGGCCTGGCCCAGAGCGATTTCCATGATCTCTTCGGTGATACCGTTGATCTTGATGTCCATCTGCAGTGCGGTAACGCCTTTGGCGGTACCAGCAACCTTGAAGTCCATGTCGCCCAGGTGGTCTTCGTCACCCAGAATGTCGGTCAGGACTGCGAACTTGTCGCCTTCCTTGACCAGACCCATGGCGATGCCGGCTACAGGCGCCTTCATCGGTACGCCTGCATCCATCAGTGCCAGGGAGGCACCGCAGACCGAGGCCATGGAGCTGGAGCCGTTGGACTCGGTGATTTCCGATACGACGCGGATGGTGTATGGGAACTCGCTGTCGCTCGGCAGCATGGCCTGGACGCCACGACGAGCCAGACGGCCGTGGCCGATTTCACGACGGCCAGCGCCGCCCATGCGACCGCACTCGCCTACCGAGAACGGTGGGAAGTTGTAGTGCAGCATGAAGGCGTCTTTCTTCTCGCCTTCCAGGGTATCCAGCAGCTGGGCATCACGGGCAGTACCCAGGGTCGCGACGACCAGGGCCTGGGTTTCGCCACGGGTGAACAGGGCCGAACCGTGGGTTTTGGGCAGAACGCCGACTTCGATGTTCAGCGGACGCACGGTGCGGGTGTCACGGCCGTCGATACGCGGCTTGCCGTTAACGATGTTCTCGCGGACGGTGCGGTATTCCAGTTCGCCGAAGATGTCCTTGATTTGGCCGGCGGTCGGGCCGGTTTCTTCGTTGGACAAACGGGCGACGGCCTGGTCGCGCAGCTCACCCAGACGGTTGTAGCGATCGGCCTTCAGGGTGATGGTGTAGGCCTGGGAGATGGCCTCGCCGAACTCGGCGCGCACCAGGTTCAGCAGCTCGGTGTTGGCTGGGGCTGGCTGCCAGTCCCAGGTCGGCTTGCCGGCTTGGGCAGCGAATTCCTTGATGGCCTGGATCACGGCCTGGAACTCGTCGTGAGCGAACAGCACAGCGCCCAGCATCTGGTCTTCGGTCAGCTCTTTGGCTTCCGATTCAACCATCAGTACAGCGGATTCGGTACCGGCCACGACCATGTCGAGGCTGGAGGCTTCCAATTGCTCGTAGGTTGGGTTCAGCAGGTAGCCGGTGCTTTCGTGGAAGGCAACGCGGGCTGCGCCGATCGGGCCTTCGAACGGGATACCGGAGATGGCCAGGGCAGCCGAAGTACCGATCATCGCAGCGATGTCCGGATCGGTCTTCTTGCTGGTGGAAACCACGGTGCAGACAACCTGCACTTCGTTCATGAACCCTTCAGGGAACAGCGGGCGGATCGGGCGGTCGATCAGGCGCGAAGTCAGGGTTTCTTTCTCGGAAGGTCGGCCTTCACGCTTGAAGAAGCCACCTGGGATCTTACCAGCGGCGTAGGTCTTTTCCTGGTAGTGCACGGACAGCGGGAAGAAGCCCTTGCCTGGATCTGCCTGCTTGGCACCGACCACGGTCACCAGCACGGTGACGTCGTTGTCGACGGTGACCAGCACGGCGCCGGTCGCCTGGCGGGCAATGCGGCCCGTCTCGAGGGTTACGGTCGACTGACCGAACTGGAATTTCTTGATTACCGGGTTCACGGTTTCCTACCTTTTTTCAGTGGCTCTGGGGGGAACTTGTTCTTGCGAATTCTTGGGCAGAACGGGGAATCGGCCCCATTGACCGTCCAGATACAACACGAGGCTGGGAGCCTGGCCGCTGCGCGGTAAAACCGCTCAGCACAACCAGGCTGCCAACCTCGGAGATACGCGTGGCGTGCCTGACGCGAGTGCTGCCAGGCAGCACTCCCGAAACCTGCGACACGCCATGCACACCACTGGCCAGGACGCTATTAGCGACGCAGACCCAGGCGACCGATCAGGGCGCTGTAACGAGTGGTGTCTTTGCCCTTCAGGTAGTCCAGCAGCTTACGACGCTGGTTAACCATACGGATCAGACCACGACGGGAGTGGTGGTCTTTCTCGTTGGCCTTGAAGTGGCCTTGCAGCTTGTTGATGTTGGCGGTCAGCAGAGCAACCTGCACTTCCGGGCTACCGGTATCGCCGGCGGCTTGCTGGTATTCGGCAACGATCTGAGCTTTTTCTTCAACGCTGAGGGCCATTTGGCTTCTCCTGATAAACGGATCCCGCGGACGGTCTCCAATAGGCCAGGGACGAATCCCTGTATTAATGAGAAGAGGTGTGACCGTGCCTATTAACAGCCACCCTCGGTTCCGTACGCTTGGGCCAGGGCTTGGACGTACGGTTTCGATCATTCCGACCGAATCAGTCGACGCGGCGCAATACGCCCGTCTTCGCTCACCTCACCGATACCGATGAAGCGTTCATTGTGATCCTGTACCCGGACCATGCCGAACTGCGGCGCATCCGGCGCACGAACCGCCTGGCCATGCAGCCAGTAGAACGCGCTGTGCTCAGAGAGACGCACCAGTGGCCAATCCTGCAATCCGCTGTCGGACGGCATCAGGAAGCGATCAAGCGCTTCGTTACCACCTTCGGCGTGGGCCTGCTCGAGCTCATCGAGGGTCACGGTCTGTGCCAGCTCGAAGGGGCCGGCCTGGGTACGGCGCAGTTGCGCGACGTAGGCACCACAGCCCAACGCCTCACCGATATCCTCCACCAGGGTGCGGATATAGGTGCCTTTGCTGCAACCGACCGACAGGCGAACCCGAGTGCCTTCGCACTCGATCAACTCCAAGCGGCTAATAGTAACAGAACGCGCCTCGCGCTCCACTACCTCTCCTGCACGTGCCAGCTTGTACAGCGGCT
Source organism: Pseudomonas sp. HMSC08G10 (assembly GCF_001808425.1). Lineage (NCBI taxonomy): Bacteria > Pseudomonadati > Pseudomonadota > Gammaproteobacteria > Pseudomonadales > Pseudomonadaceae > Pseudomonas > Pseudomonas sp. HMSC08G10. The sequence continues at coordinate 42,101 of NZ_KV793332.1, forward strand.
GGCCGTCACGCTTAAGGGCCGAGTACATCGGCGGTACCTGACTGATTTCACCGCGAAAACGTGGCAAAACAGCTTCGATATCTGCACGACCAACGGTCACATCGCGCGTTTGCAAGACCTCGCCTTCGGCATCGGCGGTACTGGTAGTCTGCCCAAGTTGCATGACTGTCTCGTAGCCCTTGTCGGAGTCGAGCAGGTACTGGGAGAACTTGGTAGCCTCGCCGAAGCACAACGGCAGCACGCCAGTGGCCAACGGGTCGAGGCTACCGGTATGGCCAGCCTTCTCGGCATTGAGCAGCCAGCGGACCTTCTGCAACGCGGCGTTGGAGGTGAACCCCAACGGCTTGTCGAGCAGGATGATGCCGCTTACGTTGCGGCGGATTCGTTTGACCTGAGCCACCGATTACTCCTCGGCGTCCGGCTTGTCGGCATCCTTGTGCAGGCGATCTTCCGCCACTGCACGCTCGATCAGCGCCGACAGGTGGGCACCGCGGCTGACGCTCTCATCGAAGTGGAAATGCAGCTGCGGTACGCTGCGCAGTTGCATGACACGACCCAGGTGCAGGCGCAGGAAACTCGCTGCACTGTTGAGGGCCTTGAGGGTCTGCGGCACGGCATCGGCGCCATCCTGGCCCATGACAGTGATGAAGACCTTGGCATGGCCCAGGTCACGGCTGACATCCACGGCGGTGATGGTCACCAGACCGACACGCGGATCCTTGACTTCACGACGGATCAGTTCGGCCAGCTCGCGCTGCATCTGATCACCGATGCGTTGGGTACGGCTATATTCTTTTGCCATTCTTGCTACCTGTAACTTAAAGCGGCAAACGCCCGGACAGGCTGGAGCCTGACCGGGCGTTACCTTCAGAGGCGCCGCAAACCGCCCAAGGGCGGGGCTTGCGCCCGGCACGGCCCTTACAGGGTACGTGCCACCTGGACTTTCTCGAAGACTTCGATCTTGTCGCCGACCTTGACGTCGTTGTAGCTCTTGACGCCAATACCGCACTCCATGCCCGAACGAACTTCTGCAGCATCGTCCTTGAAGCGACGCAGCGATTCCAGTTCGCCTTCGAAGATCACCACGTCCTCGCGCAGTACGCGGATCGGACGGTTGCGGTACACGGTACCCTCGATGACCATACAGCCAGCGATGGCGCCGAACTTCGGCGAACGGAACACGTCACGCACTTCGGCGACACCCAGGATGTTCTCGCGAACATCGCTGCCGAGCATGCCGGTCAGGGCCTTCTTGACGTCTTCGATGATGTCGTAGATCACGTTGTAATAACGCATATCCAGACCTTCCTGCTCGACGATCTTGCGCGCACCGGCATCGGCACGAACGTTGAAGCCGAACAGCACCGCGTTGGACGCCAGCGCCAGGTTGGCATCGCTCTCGGTGATACCACCGACACCGCCACCAATCACGCGCACCTGAACTTCGTCGTTGCCCAGGCCCGACAGCGAGCCCTGCAGCGCCTCCAGAGAACCACGCACGTCGGTCTTGAGGACGATGTTGAGCGTCTTCTTCTCTTCCTGACCCATGGTCTCGAAGATGTTTTCCAGCTTGCCGGCGTGAGCACGAGCCAGCTTGACCTCGCGGTACTTGCCCTGACGGAACAGGGCGACTTCACGGGCTTTCTTCTCGTCGGCGACCACGGACAGCTCGTCACCGGCTTCCGGAGTGCCGTCCAGACCGAGAATTTCGACCGGGATCGACGGGCCGGCTTCCTTCACAGGCTTGCCGTTCTCGTCGAGCATGGCACGCACGCGGCCATAGTTGGAGCCGCACAGGACCATATCGCCCTGACGCAGCGTACCGTCCTGAACCAGGATGGTAGCGACCGGGCCGCGGCCCTTGTCCAGGCGCGACTCGACCACGACACCACGACCAGGTGCGGTTGGCGTGGCGGTCAGCTCGAGGATCTCTGCTTGCAGCAACACGGCCTCGAGCAGTTCGTCGACACCGGTACCCATCTTCGCGGAAACCTTGACGAACGGAGTGTCACCACCCCAATCCTCGGAGGTCACGCCTTCAACAGCCAGTTCGTTACGAATGCGATCGATGTCGGCACCCGGCTTATCGATCTTGTTAACCGCAACCACCAGCGGAACACCGGCAGCCTTGGCGTGTTGGACGGCTTCGCGGGTCTGCGGCATCACGCCGTCGTCCGCCGCCACTACCAGGATCACGATGTCGGTGGCCTTGGCACCACGGGCACGCATCGCGGTGAACGCAGCGTGGCCAGGGGTGTCGAGGAAGGTGACCATGCCACGATCGGTTTCGACGTGGTAGGCACCGATGTGCTGGGTAATGCCGCCGGCCTCGCCTGCAGCAACCTTGGCACGACGGATGTAGTCGAGCAGCGAGGTCTTACCATGGTCGACGTGACCCATTACGGTCACTACCGGTGCACGCGGCTCGGTCTCGCCTTCGAACTTCAGCGATTCTGCCAGGGAGTCTTCCAGGGCAGTGTCGCTGATCAGGGTCACCTTGTGGCCCAGTTCTTCGGCTACCAACTGAGCGGTTTCCTGGTCGAGCACCTGGTTGATGGTGACCGGGGTCCCCAGCTTGAACATGAACTTGACGACTTCGGCGGCCTTGACCGACATCTGTTGTGCAAGTTCGGAAACAGTAATCGTCTCGCCGATGGTCACGTCACGGATGACTGGACCGGTCGGGTTCTGGAAACCATGCTGGTTGCGCTTCTTCGGCTTGCCTTTGCCACCGCGACCGCGACGGAAACCATCGCTCTCTTCGTCGGTGGTACGCGGGGCCGCGCGAGGGGTCGGCGCCTTTTCCTTTTCCTTGACCTTGACCTTGATGGAAACGCGCGGGGCTTCGCCACGGCGCTCACCACCACGACGGTCTTCGTCACGGACACGGCTTTCGTTGCGACGAGTCTCGTCCTTCTTGCGCTCAGCGGCACGCGCAGCGGCATCTTCGGACGCAGGTGCCTCGGCAACAACCGGAGCCGGGGCCGCTACCGCTGCAGGCGCAGCTTTCTCGACAGGCGCTTGGGCAGCGGTTTCAGCCGCTTGACGACGCGCCTGCTCCTCAGCGCGCTGGCGAGCTTCGGCGTCCGCCTTTTCGCGTGCGGCATTCTCGGCTGCACGGCGCTCCTCCAGCTCGCGCTTCTGCTCAGCCTGGATTTCCTCCGGGCTGCGCTGCACGAATACTTTCTTCTTGCGTACTTCTACGCTGATGCTTTTGCTACCGGCGACACGCAGGGTGCTGGTGGTCTTGCGCTGCAAGGTGATCTTGCGCGGCTCTTCCGCCTTGCTCTTGTGGCTGCTTTTCAGATGAGTCAGCAAAACCTGCTTCTCGTTATCGGTCACTACCTGACCGGCGTCGGTGTGCGGCAGACCTGCCTCACGCATCTGCTGCAGCAGGCGCTCTACCGGTGCCTCGACCTCTTGGGCCAGTTCTTTCACCGTGACTTGCGTCATGCACTTCTCTCCTCAGGCCGCGCCTAATTACTCGAACCAATGGGCTCGGGCGGCCATGATCAACTTGCCGGCACGCTCTTCGTCGATGCCGTCGATGTCGAGCAGATCGTCAATCGACTGCTCGGCCAGGTCTTCGCGGTTAACCACGCCGCGCACCGCCAGTTCCGCCGCCAGATCCTTGTCCATACCCTCAAGGGAGAGCAGGTCGTCGGCCGGATGGGCGTCTGCCAGTTTTTCTTCGGTAGCGATGGCCTTGGTCAACAAACGGTCCTTGGCACGAGCGCGTAGCTCGTTGACGATTTCCTCGTCAAAGCCATCGATGTTGAGCATTTCTTCCAACGGTACGTAGGCAATTTCTTCGAGGCTGGTGAAGCCTTCGTCGACCAGCACTTGGGCCAGCTCCTCGTCGACTTCCAGTTCCTCGATAAAGTTGCGCAGGATGTCGCCGGTTTCTGCTTGTTGCTTGGCCTGGATGTCCTTCTCGGTCATTACGTTCAGGGTCCAGCCGGTCAACTGACTGGCCAGGCGAACGTTCTGACCACCACGGCCAATGGCTTGGGCCAGGTTGTCTTCGGCGACTGCGATGTCCATTGCATGGGCATCTTCATCAACGATGATCGCCGCGACTTCAGCCGGCGACATGGCGTTGATGACGAACTGCGCCGGGTTCTCATCCCACAGGACGATATCCACGCGCTCACCACCCAGCTCGCCGGATACGGCCTGGACGCGCGAACCACGCATGCCGATGCAGGCACCTTGCGGGTCGATGCGCTTGTCCTTGGAGCGGACGGCGATCTTGGCACGCGACCCCGGATCACGGGAGGCGGCCATGACTTCGATGAGACCTTCAGCGATCTCTGGCACTTCGATGCGGAACAGCTCGATCAGCATCTGCGGCGCGGTGCGCGACAGGATCAGCTGAGGGCCGCGGTTCTCGGTGCGGATTTCCTTGAGCAGTGCACGCAGGCGGACACCGACACGGAAGGTTTCGCGTGGGATGATGTCCTCGCGGGCCAACAGGGCCTCGGCGTTGTTGCCAAGGTCAACGATGACGTTGTCGCGGGTCACCTTCTTGACGGTGCCGGAGATGATCTCGCCAACACGCTCACGGTAGGCATCGACCACCTGGGCGCGCTCGGCCTCGCGGACCTTCTGCACGATCACCTGCTTGGCGGTCTGGGCGGCGATGCGGCCGAATTCGATCGACTCGATCTTCTCTTCGATCACGTCTCCGACCTTGGCATCAGGGTGGGTCTCGTGGATCTTGCTCAACCAGGTTTCGATCGCCGGATCATCCAGATCGGCTTCGTCAACCACGGTCCAGCGACGGAAGGTCTCGTAGCTACCGGTGTGGCGGTTGATTTCCACACGCAGATCGACTTCGTCCTCAAAACGTTTTTTGGTTGCAGTGGCCAGGGCCACTTCCAGCGCTTCGAAAATGACGCCGGGTGGTACACCCTTTTCGTTGGATACCGATTCAACAACCAGCAGTACTTCTTTGCTCATCGTACGCCTCGCCTTGCGCAAGCCATTGGGCCCGGATAGTCCGCCGGGCCCGGCACGTCTCAGTCAAAACTGGGAATAATATTGGCCTTGTCGATCGAGTCGATCGGCAACAGGAACTCATGGTTGTCCACCTGGACCACCACATCCTGATCCTCCACACCGCGGAGAAGGCCCTGGAAGTTACGACGACCTTCGAAGGGCGTACGCAGCTTGATCTTCACTTGTTCGCCGGCATGCGAGGCAAACTGTTCCAGAGTGAACAGCGGGCGGTCCATGCCAGGAGAGGACACCTCGAGGGTATATTCGTTGGTGATCGGATCTTCCACATCCAGAATGGCACTGGCTTGGCGACTGACAGCTTCGCAATCGTCCACCAGGATTCCGCCTTCCTTGTCGATATAGATGCGCAGGACCGAATGCTTACCCTGGGAAACGTATTCGATCCCCCAGCATTGATAGCCCAGACCCTCGACCACCGGGGCCAACAAGGCCTGCAACTGTTCTAGCTTGCTCGACACCTGAACCCCCTCGTGCATGCTGTGCAAATAAAAAATGGGCAAAGCGCCCATCCCTGAAAGCGCCGTTGGACAACGGCACAAGAACTGTTCAGCTAGCAAAAAGCCCCTGAAAAGGGGCTCCGCTGAAGCTGGTTGCGGGGGCTGGATTTGAACCAACGACCTTCGGGTTATGAGCCCGACGAGCTACCAAGCTGCTCCACCCCGCGACAAAGCTGGGGCGAAAGTATAAGACCGAACCCGCTACAGGGTCAATCTAACCTCCACCTGCAAGAAAGCCCGCTAAAGCGGGCTCTCATGCTTCAATTGGTACCGAGAAGGGGACTCGAACCCCTACACCCTATGGGCACAACCACCTCAAGGTTGCGTGTCTACCAATTCCACCACCTCGGCAATACTACTTCTTGAAACCCGTTACTTCTGCTCTTCGGTTGGAGGAGGTACGTCACCAGCGTTGGTGGTTTCGCTCTTCTTCTCCTGGAGCACCGGTACATCATCATTTACTGCCGGCTTCTGCTCTTTGACTTCCAGAACCGCTGGATCTGGCAGACCTGCTTGAGTCAGCTGATGAGCTTTCTCTTTAGCGAAGTATCCTAACCCAAGAGCAGTCAAAAAGAAAGTGGCAGCAAGTATAGCAGTAACTTTACTCAAAAAGGTAGCGGAACCTTGGCTTCCGAACACAGTATTTGAAGCACCTGCGCCGAAAGATGCACCTGCTTCCGCACCTTTACCCTGTTGCAACAGAACCAGCACTACCACAGCCAGTGCAGCCAACAGATGAAAAACAACTACGACTGTTTCCAGCATTTGTTCAGTTTCCTGCGGCGCGACAAATTGCACCGAATTCGTCTGCGTTCAAGGACGCTCCACCAATGAGCCCCCCATCGATATCCGGCATGCCGAACAGTTCGGCCGCATTGGCCGCCTTCACGCTGCCGCCATAAAGAAGCTGCACTTTCGCGGCAACTTCAGCGTCCTGCGCCGCCAGCTGGGCTCGAATGGCTGCATGCACATCCTGAGCTTGCTGAGGCGTCGCCGTCAAACCTGTACCGATGGCCCAAACAGGCTCATAGGCAATTACAGCATTGGCAAAAGCGGCAACACCGAACTCATCGATGATACTGCTCAGCTGACGCCCAACCACTTCCAGCGTCTTGCCTGCCTCGCGCTCCTTAAGGGTTTCTCCCACACAGAGCACAGGCTTCAAACCACTTGCCTGAGCGGCTGCGAACTTGCGATTGAGCACTTCATCGCTTTCGCCAACGATCTGGCGACGCTCCGAATGCCCGACCAGCACAAGCTTGCAGCCTGCTTCAGCCAGCTGACTCGGCGCAATCTCGCCAGTCAGCGCGCCCTGCTCGGGCTGTACAGCAGAATTCTGTGCGCCGACGGTGATTCCCTTGCCCTGCAACCCTTCAATCACTTGATTGATGAACAGCGACGGCGGAAACACCGCGACTTCCACTCCGCTCGGCAAGGCCAGATTGCTCAAGCCTTCGGTCAGCTCAGCGACGCTGGCGCGGGTACCGTGCATCTTCCAGTTACCAGCTACCATGGGGCGACGCATGCTTTACCTCGTCGGTCAAAGTGGGCGCAGATCTTACCCAACCGGATCTGCGCTGGCAAGCCTATTTCAGGCACAAACTTCAGCGACCAATTTGGCCAAGGCTTCGGCATGACCGCGGACCTGGTTTTCGTCGTCGCCTTCGACCATCACTCGCACCAGAGGCTCGGTACCGGACTTACGCAGCAGCACACGCCCGCGCCCGGCCATGGCCTCGGTGACCTTGGCGCTGGCCTCTCGCACGGCAGGGTTCTCCAGTGGGTCGACCTTGCTCGCACCAAAGCGCACATTGATCAGCACCTGCGGGCACTTGCGCAGCCCCTGGCGGGCCTGAGCAAGCGTCTCGCCCCGGCGCTTGAGCGCCAGCAGCACCTGCAGCGCGGCAATGATCGCATCTCCGGTGGTGGTGTGATTGCAGCACACGACGTGTCCAGAATTCTCGCCGCCGAGCTGCCAGTCGCGCTCGAGCAGCTCGGCCATCACATAACGATCACCCACCTTGGCCCGGGCAAACGGAATGTCCAGGTCCTTGAGCGCCAGCTCCAAGCCCAGGTTGCTCATCAGCGTGCCGACCACACCGCCCTGCAGCTTGCCACGATCTTTCAGGTCGCGGGCGATGATGAACAGCAGCTCGTCACCATCAACGATGGCGCCGGTATGGTCGACCATCAGCACGCGGTCGCCATCACCATCGAAGGCGATCCCAAGGTCGGCATGGCCCACCAATACGGCGGCCTGCAGCGACTCGATATGGGTCGAGCCGCAGCCTTCGTTGATGTTCAGCCCGTCAGGCTGGGCATGCAGTACGGTGACGTCGGCGCCGAGCTCACGGAAAACGCTTGGCGCCACCTTGTAGGTAGCACCATGAGCACAATCGACCACCAGCTTGAGCCCCTCGAAGTTGGTACTGGTGGGCACGCTGCTCTTGCAGAACTCGATGTAACGGCCCGCCGCGTCGTTGATGCGGGAAACCTTGCCCAGCTTGCTGGACTCGACCACAGTCATCGGCTGATCGAGCAGTTCCTCGATCATCAGCTCGACCTCGTCTGGCAATTTGGTGCCTTGGCCAGAGAAGAACTTGATGCCGTTATCATCGTGTGGATTGTGCGAAGCACTGATGACAATGCCGGCCTCTGCATGGAAGGTTCGAGTCAGGTAAGCGATCGCCGGAGTCGGCATGGGGCCGAGCAACATCACATCGGCACCGGCGGCAGAGAGGCCCGCTTCGAGCGCGGACTCGAACATGTAGCCCGAAATCCGGGTGTCCTTGCCCACCAGGACGCGGCAATTGCCCTGCTTGCGGAACGCCATGCCCGCTGCCCACCCCAACTTCAGCATGAAGTCAGGGGTGATCGGGTATTCGCCGACGCGGCCACGGATACCGTCGGTACCAAAGTATTTTCTGCTCATAGGGACTCCAATGTTCTTATTCGGCGTTCTGCACCGCAGTGATCATTCGCACCACGTCGACGGTCTCGGCCACATCGTGCACACGCAGGATGCTGGCTCCCTTGGTCATGGCCAATGCGGCCAGCGCCAGGCTGCCGTAAAGCCGCTCGCCAACGGGGCGATCGAGCGTGAGGCCGATCATGCTCTTGCGCGAGACACCGACCAGCAACGGCCGGCCCAGGCGATAGAGCACTTCCATGTGTTTGAAGAGGCTGAGGTTGTGATCAAGCGTCTTGGCAAAGCCAAAACCCGGATCGAGGATGATTCGGTCAGCGGCAATCCCTGCGACGGCGCATGCGGCCATCCGCTCTTCAAGATAGCGCGTCACGTCAGCGGAGACATCGTCGTAATGCGGATTGTCCTGCATGGTGCCCGGCTCGCCGCGCATGTGCATCAGGCACACCGGCAGGCCAGTGTCGGCGGCAGCATCCAGGGCACCATCACGCTCCAAAGCCCGTACGTCGTTGATCAATCCCGCACCCAGCCGAGCGGATTCGCGCATGACTGCAGGCGTGGAGGTATCGACCGAGATTATGACGTCGAGCCGGCTGTTGATTGCCTCGACCATGGGCGCCACTCGCTCCAGCTCCTCGGTCGGCGACACCGCTCTAGCGCCGGGACGCGTGGACTCGCCGCCGATGTCGATCAGCGTCGCGCCGGCAGCCACCATCGCCTCGGCATGGCGCAAGGCCTCGTCGCGCTGATTGAAGCGCCCGCCATCGGAGAAGGAGTCAGGGGTGATATTGAGGATACCCATGACATGGGTACGGGACAAATCAAGAACCCGGTTGCCGCAAGGCAACCGGGTCGGGTACTGCTGTGAGGTCATAGATGCCCTTAGTGTTGAGCCGCTGGACCGCCGATTGGCGACTCCGGACGATCATCTTGGGAGGCCTGATTGCCGGAGGTGCCGGCATCATTATCCCAATCGCGCGGTTCACGCGGCGTACGACCGGCCATGATGTCGTCGATCTGATCGGCATCGATGGTCTCGTACTTCATCAAGGCTTCGGCCATGGCGTCGAGCTTGTCGCGGTTGTCGGTGAGGATCTGCTTGGCGGTGGCGTAGCAATGGTCAATGATGCTGCGCACTTCGGAGTCGATCAGCTTGGCAGTCTCACCCGAGACGCTGGCATGCTGGCTCGCCGCACTGCGACCGAGGAACACCTCGCCCTCTTCTTCGGCATACATCAGCGGGCCGAGCTTCTCGGACAAGCCCCACTTGGTAACCATATTCCGGGCAATCTGGCTGGCGCGCATGATGTCGTTGGACGCACCGGTTGTGACGCCATCGAAGCCCAGGGTCATTTCTTCAGCGATACGGCCACCGTACAGCGAGCAGATCTGACTGACGAGCGCCCGCTTGGAAAGGCTGTAGCGGTCTTCCTCAGGCAGGAACATGGTCACACCCAGCGCACGACCGCGCGGAATGATCGAGACCTTGTAGACTGGGTCATGCTCGGGAACGAGACGACCGACAATGGCATGACCTGCCTCATGGTAGGCAGTGTTCTGTTTTTCCTTCTCGGACATGACCATGGTCTTGCGCTCGGCACCCATCATGATCTTGTCCTTGGCCAGCTCAAACTCCTTCATCTCAACCAGACGCTTGCTGGCGCGCGCGGCGAACAGAGAAGCCTCGTTGACCAGGTTGGCCAAGTCGGCACCGGAGAAACCTGGCGTACCGCGGGCGATGACGGCGGCGTTGACGTTCTCGCCAACCGGCACCTTGCGCATATGTACCTTGAGGATCTGCTCACGACCGCGGATGTCCGGCAGGCCGACCACCACCTGACGGTCGAAGCGACCAGGCCGCAGCAGCGCCGGGTCGAGCACGTCAGGACGGTTGGTGGCGGCGATCACGATGATGCCATCGTTCATTTCAAAGCCGTCCATCTCCACCAGCAACTGGTTGAGGGTCTGTTCACGCTCATCGTGCCCACCGCCCATGCCGGCGCCACGGTGGCGACCAACGGCGTCGATTTCGTCGATGAAAATGATGCAAGGGGCGTGCTTTTTCGCCTGCTCGAACATGTCGCGCACACGGCTCGCGCCCACACCGACGAACATCTCGACGAAGTCGGAACCGGAAATGGTGAAAAATGGCACCTTGGCCTCGCCCGCGATGGCCTTGGCCAGCAGCGTTTTACCAGTACCGGGCGGGCCGACCATCAGCACGCCACGCGGAATGCGACCACCCAGACGCTGGAACTTGCCCGGATCGCGCAGGAATTCGACCAGCTCGCCGACTTCTTCCTTGGCCTCATCGCAACCTGCGACGTCGGCCAGGGTAGTCTTGACCTGGTCTTCGGACAGCAGGCGCGCCTTGCTCTTGCCAAAGCTCATCGGGCCGCCCTTGCCGCCCGCACCGCCTTGCATCTGGCGCATGAAGAACATGAACACGGCGATGATCACCAAGATCGGGAAACTGGCGACCAGCAACTGAGTCCAGATGCTCTGCTGCTCAGGCTGCTTGCCTTCAACCACGACATGGTTATCGACCAGATCGCCGATCAGGCCGTTATCGGTAATGGCCGGACGAACGGTCTTGAAGTTGTCGCCATCGGTACGCTTGCCGGTAATGACATAGCCGTCGACGGTCACGCGCTCGACCTTCCCGTCCTTCACCTGCTGAATGAAGTCGGAATAGTTGAGGGTCTGCGGCTCATTAGGGCTGGAGAAGTTGTTCATCACCGTCACAAGGACAGCCGCGATGATCAACCACAGGATCAGATTCTTTGCCATGTCGTTCAATTAGCTACCCTCTGAGGTCGGCGCACGACGCAGCCGTGCCTCGCATGATATTCACCGCCCTAACTTACTACATTACCTACGCATCCGCAGGCGCCGTCTGTAACCCTTTGTGAAAGCTAGACTACACGAAGTTCGGACGATCCTGACGGAACCGCCGATTGGAAATAACTATCGGCCGATCCGCAAAACGCCTCTCACGCCCCCTTGAAGCCGCGTCCCAACAGGTACTGCTCACGGGAGCGATCACGCGACGACGACGGTTTGCGCATCTGCACCTTGTCGAACCTGCCACGCACGTCCTTCAGGTACTGGTCGAAACCTTCGCCCTGGAAGATCTTGATCAGGAAATCCCCGCCAGGTCGCAGCACGCGGCACGCCAGGTCCAGGGCCAACTCGCACAGGAACATGGCGCGCGGCATGTCCACGGCGGGCGTACCACTCATATTGGGGGCCATGTCTGAAATCACAAGGTCCACGTGAGAATCGCCGACCGCCTCGAGGATCTGCTGCAGCACCTCATCCTGGGTAAAGTCGCCCTGAATGAAGGTAACGTCGGGGATCGAGTCCATTTCCAGGATGTCGGAGGCGATCAGCCGCCCTTGACCACCAATCAGACGACTGGTCACCTGCGACCAGCCACCCGGCGCGGCACCGAGATCGATCACGCTCATGCCGGGGCGGATCAGCTTGTCCTTTTCCTGGATCTCCAGCAGCTTGTAGCTCGCGCGCGAGCGGTAGCCATCCTTCTGCGCCTGCTTGACGAAAGGATCGTTGAAATGCTCTCTCAGCCAGTTATGGCTGCTCTTGGAACGTTGCGCCACGGGGCACCTCGATGATTAGCGTCGTGATTGACTGGGCGGAGCCACGGGCCCTCGGGTAAAATGGCCGCCAATTTTACAGAATCAGACGAAAAGGGTCAGATTATGCCGCTCAATAACGAGCAGAAGAAACAATACAAATCGATTGGTCACGACCTGAAGCCGGTCTTGATCGTCGCGGGCAATGGCTTGAACGAAGGCGTCATCGCCGAACTGGAACGCGCACTGACCGATCATGAACTGATCAAGGTCGAAATCCGCTCGGAAGATCGCGAAGAGCGCGCTGCCGCCATTGCCGAACTGTGCAAGGCCGGCCGCGCCGAACTGGTACAGACCATCGGCAAGAAAGCGCTGATCTATCGCAAAAATCCGCAGCCGAACAAGCAGCTGTCCAATATCCACCGTTACAAGTGACGGTGGCTCCGGTCAGTGGCGCGATGGACGCGCCCTGACCGGGACCGGTTGGGCCACCAGCACGATGCCGGAGAAGCCCAGCACTAAAAAGCAGAACATCTGCCAACGCTCACCCACGGAAATCCCGTAGCGCAGCGTGTAATAGCCAACACAGGCACCGAAGCCGAGCAAAAGCATCTGCCCACGGAACTGTCGCCACCAAGCCGCCAGACCGTCTACCCTCGCCAATACCGCCAGCTGGGTCATCAGGCCAAGCAGCGCGACGCCGATCAACCAGCGGTCAATCTGGGCAGCCACATCCTGCACCAACAAGGGCGCAAGGCCCGTCACCTTGAGTGCCGGCACCAATCCCACATGAAAGACCCACAGGCCACCGACCCAGAATACCTGGGCCAGTTGCCAGAGGATGCCCTCAAGGGACGGCGCGCGTAGGCGCCGGTCAGATGTGCTTGACTTCGACAATCTCGTACTCGACCGTGCCGCTTGGCGTGTTGACGACGACGGTGTCGCCTTCTTCCTTGCCGATGATGGCACGGGCAATCGGCGCGCTCGCCGAGAGCTTGCCCTTCTTGATGTCCGCCTCATCCTCACCCACGATCTGGTAGGAAACCTGATCGCCGGTCTCAGTGTTCTCTAGGTCCACGGTGGTACCGAAGATCACCTTGCCGGTGTGGGCAATGGTGGTGACATCGATCACCACCGAGTTCTGCAGACGCCCTTCGATATCGCGGATACGCGCCTCGACCATGCCCTGCTCTTCACGAGCGGCATGGTATTCGGCGTTTTCCTTGAGGTCGCCCAGCTCCCGCGCTTCACCGATCGCCTGGCTCAGGCGCGGACGCTCGGTCTTGCTCAGGAAGAGCAGTTCCTCTTCCAGGGCGCGAGCGCCCTGGACGGTCATTGGGTACTTGGTAATGCTCATGCTTTGAGTCCTGCGTGCAGATCCTGCAAGCGGCGAACGGTCTTCTCGGGACCGAATTTCAGCGCTTCGCAGATGGCTTCACCAGCCGCAATGGTGGTCGTGCAGTAGATCTTGTGCTGCAGCGCATTGCGACGAATCGAGTAGGAATCGGCGATCGACTGACGACCTTCGGTAGTGTTGATGATCAGCGACACTTCGTCGTTCTTGATCATGTCGACCACGTGCGGACGGCCTTCGGTCACTTTGTTCACACGGCGCACCTTCAGGCCAGCCGCCTCGATGACCTTGGCAGTGCCTGCGGTAGCAACCACTTCGAAGCCTAGGGCGATCAGGTCGCGAGCGACACCCGCAACCTGCGGCTTATCGTCGTCACGCACGCTGATAAAGGCGGTACCACCGCTTGGCAGCACTTCGCTGGCACCCATCTGGGCCTTGGCAAAGGCTTCACCGAAGCTGTCGCCGACACCCATGACTTCACCGGTGGATTTCATCTCAGGGCCGAGGATCGGGTCAACACCTGGGAACTTCGCGAACGGGAAGACGGCTTCTTTGACGCTGTAGAAGTTCGGAATGATTTCCTGGGTGAAGCCCAGCTCTTTCAGGGTCTTACCAGCCATGACTCGAGCCGCGATCATCGCCAGCGAAGTGCCGATGCACTTGGAGACGAACGGTACGGTACGCGAGGCGCGCGGGTTGACTTCGATCACGTAGATCTTGTCGCCCTGCAGGGCCAGCTGCACGTTCATCAGACCGACGACACCCAGCTCCAGAGCCATTTTCTTGACCTGAACGCGGACTTCGTCCTGCACTTCCTTGCTCAACGAGTAAGGTGGCAGCGAGCATGCCGAGTCACCAGAGTGAACACCAGCCTGCTCAATGTGCTGCATGATCGCGCCGATCACCACGTCAGTACCGTCGCAGACCGCATCCACGTCCATTTCAATGGCGCAGTTGAGGAAGTGGTCGAGCAGTACCGGACTGTCGTTCGAGACCTGCACCGCTTCACGCAGATAGCGCTTGAGCTCGTCCAACTCGTAGACGATCTCCATGGCACGACCGCCCAGGACGTAAGAAGGACGCACCACCAGCGGGTAGCCGATGCCGCCAGCGGCGCTGATGGCTTCTTCTTCGCTGCGCACGGTGGCGTTTGGCGGCTGCAGCAGGCTCAGACGCTGAACCATCTGCTGGAAGCGCTCGCGGTCTTCGGCGCGGTCGATAGCGTCCGGGCTGGTACCGATGATCGGTACGCCGGCTTCTTCCAGGGCGCGGGCGAGTTTCAACGGGGTCTGGCCGCCGTAGTGAACGATGACGCCCTTCGGTTTCTCGACGCGGCAGACTTCCAGCACGTCTTCCAGGGTCAGCGGCTCGAAGTACAGACGGTCGGAAGTGTCGTAGTCGGTGGAGACGGTCTCCGGGTTGCAGTTGACCATGATGGTCTCGTAACCATCCTCACGCAGCGCGAGGGCGGCGTGTACGCAGCAGTAGTCGAACTCGATACCTTGGCCGATACGGTTCGGGCCACCACCCAGGATCATGATCTTGTCACGGGTCGATGGGTTGGCCTCGCACTCTTCCTCATAGGTCGAGTACAGGTAAGCGGTGTCGGTGGCGAACTCGGCAGCGCAGGTGTCGACGCGCTTGTACACCGGGAACACTTCGAGCTTGTGGCGGTGACGGCGCAGGTTCTTGTCGGTGATGCCGAGCAGCTTGGCCAGACGCTGGTCCGAGAAGCCCTTGCGCTTGAGGCGCAGCATGTAGTCCTTGTCGATCGACGACAGAGCCAGGGTCTTGACCTTCTCTTCTTCCTTGATCAGGTCTTCCATCTGCACCAGGAACCACATGTCGATGCCGGTCAGGTCGAAGATCTGCTCGCAGGTCATGCCAGCGCGCATGGCGTCGGCGACGTACCAGATACGCTCGGCGCCTGGCACGGTCAGCTCGCGCTTGAGGATACTGTTGGCTTCCGGGTTGGCCAGGTCGACTTTCGGGTCGAGGCCGCATGCACCCACTTCCAGACCACGCAGGGCTTTCTGCAGGGACTCTTGGAAGGTACGGCCAATGGCCATGACTTCACCCACGGATTTCATCTGGGTGGTCAGGCGGGCGTCGGCTTTGGGGAACTTCTCGAAGGCAAAGCGCGGCAGCTTGGTGACGACATAGTCGATCGACGGCTCAAAGGACGCCGGGGTACGGCCGCCGGTGATGTCGTTCTGCAGTTCGTCGAGGGTATACCCCACCGCCAGCTTGGCGGCGATCTTGGCGATCGGGAAGCCAGTGGCCTTGGAAGCCAGCGCCGAGGAGCGCGATACACGCGGGTTCATCTCGATCACGACCATGCGGCCGGTGTTCGGGCAGATACCGAACTGGACGTTGGAACCGCCGGTTTCGACGCCGATCTCGCGCAGCACCGCCAAGGAGGCGTTGCGCATGATCTGGTATTCCTTGTCAGTCAGGGTCTGCGCTGGTGCCACGGTGATGGAGTCACCGGTATGCACACCCATCGGGTCGAAGTTCTCGATGGAGCAGACGATGATGCAGTTGTCCTTCTTGTCACGGACAACCTCCATCTCGTATTCCTTCCAGCCGATCAGCGATTCGTCGATCAGCAGCTCCTTGGTCGGCGAAAGGTCCAGACCTCGGGCGCAGATCTCTTCGAACTCTTCACGGTTGTAGGCGATGCCGCCACCCGTGCCACCCATGGTGAAGGACGGACGGATGATGCACGGGAAGCCCAGGCGCTCGAGCACCGCATTGGCTTCTTCCATGCTATGGGCGATACCGGAGCGCGGGCATTCAAGGCCAATGGCCTTCATCGCCTTGTCGAAGCGCGAACGGTCTTCGGCCTTGTCGATGGTGTCGGCATTGGCACCGATCATCTCGACGCCGAATTTTTCCAGAACGCCGTGGCGCTCCAGGTCCAGGGCGCAGTTCAGCGCGGTTTGGCCGCCCATGGTCGGCAGCAGTGCGTCAGGGCGCTCTTTTTCGATGATCTTGGCCACCGACTGCCACTTGATCGGCTCGATGTAGGTGGCATCGGCCATGGCCGGGTCGGTCATGATGGTGGCCGGGTTGGAGTTCACCAGGATGACGCGGAAACCTTCCTCGCGCAGGGCTTTACAGGCCTGGGCGCCGGAGTAGTCGAATTCGCAGGCCTGGCCGATCACGATCGGGCCAGCGCCGAGAATCAGGATGCTTTTGATGTCTGTACGTTTTGGCATGGTTGTCACTCAAATCCGCGGGTCAGTCGGCAAGCCGTCTTGAACAATCTGGGTCAGGCGCTTCCGGGCGCGGCACTTGCCGCCCCGGGGCCTTGATGCAGGATGCTCAGCGGCGCTTGGCCATGGCATCGATGAAACGATCGAACAGTGGCGCGACGTCGGTCGGGCCTGGGCTCGCTTCAGGGTGGCCCTGGAAGCTGAACGCGCTCTTGTCGGTGCGCTCGATGCCCTGCAGGGTACCGTCGAACAGCGACTTGTGGATGGCGCGGACGTTGCCCGGCAAGGTGGCTTCGTCGACGGCGAAACCGTGGTTCTGGCTGGTGATCATGACCACGCCGGTGTCCAGATCCTGGACCGGGTGGTTGGCACCGTGATGGCCGTGGCCCATCTTGACAGTCTTGGCGCCAGAAGCCAGGGCCAGCAACTGGTGGCCGAGGCAGATACCAAAGACCGGAATATCGGTCTCGAGGATGTCCTTGATCGCCTGGATCGCGTAGTCGCATGGCTCGGGATCGCCAGGGCCGTTGGACAGGAACACGCCATCCGGATTCAGGGCCAGGACTTCGCTGGCAGGGGTCTGGGCCGGCACGACGGTCAGGCGGCAGCCACGAGCAACCAGCATTCGCAGAATGTTCAGCTTGACGCCGTAGTCGTAGGCCACCACGTGATAGGGCAGGTCCGCAGCTTCCAGAGTCGGGTGGCTGTCGGTTGCCAGATTCCACACACTGGAGCGCCATTCGTAGCGTTCCTTGGTGGAAACTTCCTTGGCCAGGTCCATGCCCTTGAGGCCTGGGAAGGCGCGAGCAGCGGCGATGGCGGCTTCTTCGCTGATGTTGTCACCGGCGAGGATGCAGCCGTTCTGGGCGCCCTTTTCGCGCAGGATTCGGGTCAGGCGACGAGTGTCGATGCCAGCGATGGCGACGACATTGTTGGCCTTGAGGTAGTCAGGCAGCGACTGGGTGTTGCGCCAGTTGCTGGCCAGCAGGGGCAGGTCACGGATAACCAGGCCAGCGGACCAGACACGGTTCGACTCGGCGTCTTCCGGTGTAGTACCGGTATTGCCAATGTGCGGGTAGGTCAGGGTAACGATTTGCTGCGCATAGGAAGGGTCTGTAAGGATTTCCTGGTAGCCGGTCATAGCGGTGTTGAATACCACCTCACCAACGGTCTGGCCGTCGGCACCGATAGCTTCACCGCGGAAAATACTGCCGTCGGCAAGGGCGAGTATGGCTGGCTTTGTCAAGAAGACCTCCCGTAAATCAAGCATGAAAGGGCGATCGCAGGTTGCAAAAAAGCGGAGTGACGTATGGACACGTCACCCCGCTTTCATGTGCTGAATTCAATTCGCTGCGCGCTTTTAGTGGACACACTAAAGCTGTAGCTTACAGAAAATTACGTTTTAGGTCTACCGCGTATGTGCCTCTGAAACACAGGAATGCGACAGGCTGGCATCGGCGACTTCTTCACGGGTAGCCCGCCCTCCCACAAGAACCGCGCCGCACATCAAAACAACGCTATTGCTGTAGGAGCGGGCTTGCCCGCGAGGCGCCTCTCTAACTTGCCTTAACGCAGCTCGAGCACATCCTGCATGTCGTACAGGCCTGGCTCGCGCCCCTCCAGCCATAGCGCGGCACGCACCGCCCCCTTGGCGAAGGTCATGCGGCTGGAGGCCTTGTGAGTGATCTCCACGCGCTCGCCTTCAGCGGCGAACAACACGGTATGGTCCCCCACTACATCACCGGCGCGCACCGTGGCGAAGCCGATGGTCTTACGATCGCGGGCACCGGTCTGCCCCTCACGCCCATAGACCGCCACTTCTCCCAGATCACGACCCAACGCCTGGGCAACCACTTCTCCCATACGCAAGGCAGTACCCGATGGTGCATCGACCTTGTGACGGTGGTGCGCCTCGATGATCTCGATATCCACCTCGTCGCCCAACACCCGCGCCGCGGTATCCAGAAGCTTGAGGCAAAGATTGACGCCAACGCTGAAGTTGGCGGCAAAGACGATCGGAATCTCCTTGCCCGCCTCGGCCAACTGTTCTTTTTCCTCGGGCGTGAAACCGGTAGTACCGATCACCATCGCCTTGCCTGCCTTGCGACAGAAGGCGAGGTTCTTCAGCGTCACCGACGGGTGGGTGAAGTCGATCAACACGTCGAATTCGTCAGCGACCTTGGACAGATCGCTGGAGATTTCCACGCCGATCCGCCCCAGGGCCGCCAGTTCGCCGGCATCGGCACCGACCAAAGAGCTGTCCGGACGATCGATGGCCGCCGTCAGGCCAGCCTGGGGCGCCTGTTGCTGCACAGCCTCGACGAGGGTCTTGCCCATTCGTCCCGCCGCGCCCATTACCGCAATACGTCGCATAGCCTGTTCCTTGTCAGAGATCACCGAAGAAGCGCTTCACACCCTCGAACCAGCCACTGGCCTTGGGCGAATGGGAGCTGTCGCCCTGCAACGAGTCGCGCAGTTCCTCAAGCAGCTCGCGCTGACGGCGACTGAGGTTGACCGGGGTCTCCACAGCTACACGGCACAGCAGGTCGCCAGCCCCGCCACCGCGCACAGGGGCTACGCCCTTGCCACGCAGACGGAACTGCTTGCCGGTCTGGGTGCCTTCCGGAATCTTGAGCTTGACCCGACCATCGAGAGTCGGCACTTCCAGTTCGCCACCCAGGGCCGCATCGGTGTAGCTGATCGGCACCTCGCAATACAGGTGCTTGCCGTCACGCTGGAAGATGGCGTGCTCGCGCACACTGATGACGACATAGAGGTCACCGGTCGGACCACCATGGGTCCCCGCCTCGCCTTCGCCAGAAAGACGAATGCGATCGCCGGTATCGACACCCGCCGGCACCTTGACCGACAGCGTCTTGTATTCCTCGACACGCCCCTCGCCATGGCAGGCGGTGCAAGGATCGGTGATGATCTTGCCTTGACCGTGGCAGCGCGGGCAGGTTTGCTGCACCGAGAAAAAGCCCTGCTGCATGCGCACCTGACCGATGCCGCCACAGGTTGGGCAAGCCGACGGGGTCGAGCCCTTCTTCGCACCGGAACCATCGCAAGGCTTGCAGTTGACCAGGGTGGGCACACGGATGCTGACCGTAGTGCCGCGCACGGCCTCCTCGAGGTTCAGCTCA
This sequence comes from Pseudomonas sp. HMSC08G10, assembly GCF_001808425.1. NCBI lineage: Bacteria > Pseudomonadati > Pseudomonadota > Gammaproteobacteria > Pseudomonadales > Pseudomonadaceae > Pseudomonas > Pseudomonas sp. HMSC08G10. The sequence continues at coordinate 61,857 of NZ_KV793332.1, forward strand.
AGGGTATAACGCAGGTCGCTGCCGCGCTGCGCACCGCCACGGGAACCGCCGCGCCCACCACCGAAGAAGTCACTGAAGACATCACCGAAGATGTCCGAGAAGTTAGCGCCACCAAAGCCGGCACCGCCACCACCCATGCTCGGATCGACGCCGGCATGTCCGTACTGGTCGTAGGCTGCGCGCTTGCTGGCATCGGACAGAACCTCGTAAGCCTCGTTGGCTTCCTTGAATTTGTCTTCCGATTCCTTGTCGCCCGGATTGCGGTCCGGGTGGTACTTCATCGCCAGGCGGCGATAGGCCTTCTTGAGGTCACCCTCGCTGGCGCCGCGCTCGACACCCAGGACCTCATAAAAATCACGCTTTGCCATAGGTCATTGCACTCTTGGGGGCATTCGGCGCGTTCATGCGCTTGCTGCGCCACGCCGTCAGCACCTGCCACCACACGATTGCGCCCTGACAGATGCTGTAAAAATTCTCGAATTCCAGACACACCAACGCGGGAGCAAGCCCCCGCGCGGCGACATCCTACCAGCTCACCGACATCAGACGATGAGCTGGCCGACAACATGCAGGGATTACTGCTTGTTGTTGTCTTTTACTTCTTCGAACTCGGCGTCAACCACGTCATCGTGCTTGGCTTCCGGCTCGGCCTGCTGTGCGCCGCCCTGAGGCTGTTCGGCCTGTTGCTCGGCGTACATCTTCTGGGCAACCGGCGCGGAGACCTTGGACAGTTCCTCGACCTTGGCATCGATGGCAGCCTTGTCGTCACCCTTCAGGGCAGCTTCCAGTGCAACCACAGCCGCTTCGATCGCCGCTTTCTCTTCGGCAGTGGCCTTGTCGCCAGCGTCGGTGACCATCTTGCGGGTCGAGTGAACCAGCGCATCACCCTGGTTACGAGCAGCAGCCAGCTCTTCGAACTTGCGGTCTTCCTCGGCGTTGGCCTCGGCGTCACGCACCATGCGCTCGATTTCCTCGTCGGACAGACCCGAGTTGGCCTTGATCACGATCGACTGGGACTTGCCAGTGGCCTTGTCCTTCGCGCTCACGTGCAGGATGCCGTTGGCATCGATGTCGAAGGTCACTTCGATCTGCGGAACACCACGCGGGGCTGGCGGAATGTCGGCCAGGTCGAATTTACCCAGCGACTTGTTCTGCGCAGCCTGCTTGCGCTCACCCTGCAGCACGTGAATGGTCACGGCGCTCTGGTTGTCATCGGCCGTCGAGAACACCTGCGACTTCTTGGTCGGGATGGTGGTGTTCTTCTCGATCAGCGCAGTCATCACGCCACCCATGGTTTCGATACCCAGGGTCAGCGGGCTGACGTCCAGCAGCAGAACGTCCTTGACGTCACCGGCCAGGACCGCGCCCTGAATGGCAGCACCCATGGCGACGGCTTCGTCCGGGTTGACGTCCTTGCGCGCTTCCTTGCCGAAGAAGTCGGCAACGGCCTTCTGTACCAGCGGCATACGGGTCTGGCCGCCGACCAGGATCACGTCGTCGATCTTGCTGGCGTCGATACCGGCGTCCTTCAGAGCGATGCGGCAAGGCTCGATGGTACGGTTGACCAGGTCCTCGACCAGCGACTCCAGCTTGGCGCGGGAGATCTTCACGTTCAGGTGCTTAGGACCGGTCGCATCTGCAGTGATGTACGGCAGGTTGACGTCGGTCGACTGAGCGGAGGACAGCTCGATCTTGGCCTTTTCAGCAGCTTCCTTCAGACGCTGCAGAGCAAGCGGATCGTTCTTCAGGTCCATGCCGGACTCTTTCTTGAACTCATCGACAAGGTAGTCGATCAGGCGCATGTCGAAGTCTTCGCCACCCAGGAAGGTGTCGCCGTTGGTGGCCAGTACTTCGAACTGGTGCTCACCGTCGACTTCAGCGATTTCGATGACCGAAACGTCGAAGGTACCACCACCGAGGTCATACACGATGACAGTGTGGTCACCCTTGGCCTTGTCCATGCCGTAGGCCAGTGCAGCGGCGGTCGGCTCGTTGATGATGCGCTTGACGTCCAGACCGGCGATGCGACCGGCGTCCTTGGTGGCCTGGCGCTGGCTGTCGTTGAAGTAGGCCGGCACGGTGATGACCGCTTCGGTCACTGGCTCGCCGAGGTAGTCTTCGGCGGTCTTCTTCATTTTCTTCAGGACTTCGGCGCTGATCTGCGGCGGAGCCATTTCCTTGCCGCTGGCTTCGACCCAGGCGTCACCGTTGTTGGCCTTGACGATCTTGTACGGAACCAGCTTGATGTCTTTCTGCACAACATCTTCTTCGAAGCGACGGCCGATCAGGCGCTTCACTGCGAACAGGGTGTTGTGCGGGTTGGTGACGGCCTGACGCTTGGCCGACTGGCCAACCAGGATCTCGCCATCGTTGGCGTAGGCCACGATCGAAGGGGTGGTACGCGCGCCTTCGGCGTTCTCGATGACTTTGACGTTACCGTTTTCCAGAATGGAGACGCACGAGTTGGTAGTCCCCAGGTCGATACCGATGATTTTGCCCATGTTTACTCTCCCGAAACTTGAATTAGGTTGCAGCGGCTACATTGGCCAACTGCGGTAATACTTGAATGCTTGACACCTAGATGGGGATGCCCGGAAGGATTTCAAGCCTTTTCATCAATCGACGGCTGGGGGGCTGTCGGCGCCTTGCTGACCACCACCATGGCGGGACGCAGCAGGCGGCCATTGAGCAGGTAGCCCTTCTGGAACACCTTGAGCACGCTGTTCGGCTCGACGTCAGCGCTTTCCTGCATGGCCATGGCCTGGTGGTGCTCGGCGTTGAACGGCTCGCCGTGCGGGTCGACAGCCTCGAGGTTGTAACGCTTGAGGGTGTCGTGGAACATCTTCAGGGTCAGCTCGATGCCTTCGCGCATCGGCTTGATGGTCTCGTCGTCGGCGCTGGACAGCTCCAGGCCACGCTCCAGGCTGTCGATCACCGGAAGCAAGTCGCCCGCGAACTTCTCCAGGGCAAACTTGTGGGCCTTCTCGACATCCTGCTCGGCGCGACGGCGGATGTTCTGCAGTTCGGCGGCAGCGCGCAGGGACTGATCCTTGGCGGCGGCCAGCTGCTCCTCGAGCACCTGGACGCGGGCACCGAGATCCTCTGCACCAGCCTCTTCGGCGTTAAGGTTCTTCTCATCCAGCTGTTCGTCAGCCATTAGGTTTCTCCTCCGCAATTTCTGATATGCGAGCCCAGGCTCGTCTTGTCTTGCCGGCTATATGGGGCCGGAAAAACTAGGTTCAAGGGCCAACGCTGTTTTCCCATGACGATATTGATCGCCCGGCGGGCATTGTCAGCCCGACGAAAAGCACTGTATAAATAACCAGACATGACCCTTCGGGAGCCGCCCTCATGCTGGTGCACCTGTCCATTCACAACTACGCCATCGTCGAGCACCTCGACCTCGAACTTGCCCGCGGCATGAGCGTGATCACCGGCGAAACCGGCGCCGGCAAGTCGATCATGCTCGACGCCCTGGGCTTGGCCTTGGGCGATCGCGCCGACAGCGGCGTGGTACGCCCTGGCGCAGACAAGGCGGACATCCTCGCCACATTCGACCTGGACGAGATTCCTGAAGCCCGTGCCTGGCTGGCCGAGCGCGACCTGGACAACACCGGCCCCTGCATCCTGCGCCGGGTCATCACTGCCGAAGGACGCAGCCGCGGCTATATCAATGGCACCCCTTCCCCCTTGGGCGATCTCAAGGCCCTGGGCGAACTGCTCATCGATATTCATAGCCAGCACGAACACCAGTCTCTGTTGAAAACCGACACCCATCGTCGCCTTGTGGACGAGTACGCGGGCGCCATCGACCTGGCCCGTCAGGTACAACTGGCTGCCCAGCGCTGGCGTCAGACCCGCCAGGAGCTGGAGCGCCTGTCCAACTCCGGCGACGAGCAACGCGCCCGTCACCAATTGCTCAGCTATCAACTCGAAGAGCTGGACAACCTTGGCCTGGGCGAAAATGAACTGGAGCAACTGGAACAGGAACATAAAAGCCTGACCAACGCCGAGGCCCTGTTCGGTATCTGCCGCCAGGTGATCGACCATTGCAGCGAAAGCGATTCCGGCAATGTGCTCAGTGCACTGACCACCAGCCTCAATCGCCTGACCGCCGTCGCCAACGCGCCCAAAGCGCTGGGCGAGGCCGCCAATCTAATCGCCAGCGCACAGATCCAGGTCGAGGAAGCCGTGGGCGAACTCAACCGCTTCCTCGATCACTTCGATGCCGACCCCATGCGCCTGCAAGCCCTGGAGGAACGCCTCGACACTATCTACACCCTGGCACGCAAGCACCGCGTGCACCCGACCGAGCTTCCTCACCTGCAACAGCGCTTGATGGACGAGCTGGAAGGGCTCAACGCCAGCGACGAATCGATCGAGCGCCTGGGCGAGGAACTGGCCGCCTATGCCCAGCATTACCAGACCAAAGCCCTCGAGCTCAGCGCCTTGCGCCAGCAGGCGGCCAAGCAGCTCGCCACGGCCGTTGAACAGGAGATCCAGCGCCTGGGCATGCCCGGCGGGCGTTTCTGTATCGAACTCACGCCCTATGAAGGCAGCGAGCTTTCGCCCCATGGTCTGGAGGTGGTCGAGCTGCTGGTGAGCGCCAACCCGGGCCAGCCACTCAAGGGCTTGGCAAAAGTGGCGTCAGGCGGCGAGCTGTCGCGGATCAGTCTGGCGATCCAGGTGATCACTGCGCAAACCTCGCGCATCCCCACCTTGGTGTTCGATGAAGTGGACGTTGGCATCGGCGGCCCTACCGCAGAAATTGTCGGCCAGCTGTTACGTCGGCTGGGCGAGCGCGGCCAAGTCCTGACCGTGACCCACCTGCCCCAGGTCGCTGCCCAGGGGCACCATCACCTGTTCGTGCACAAGGTACGCAACAGCGATACCACTCATACAGCAGTGGCCAACCTGGGCAAGCGCGAGCGGGTCGAGGAGGTGGCGCGGATGTTGGGCGGCATCGACCTCACCAAGGAATCGCTGGCCCATGCGCGCAAGATGGTGGTCACAGGTAAGGCCTGAGTTGTTCGGCTTCAATTAAGGCGCAGCGCTCGTGGGATCGGGCCTATGTATGAATAACAACGAGATCCCCCGCAACCTAAAAACAAAAGGCGACCCGAGGGCCGCCTTTGTTTTGTTAACGATATAAATCGTTACTTTTTCTTGCGCACATAGAGGACCAGGTTATGGTCAACCAGCTCGTAGCCGTGCTGGGCAACGATCTCTTTCTGGCGCTTTTCGATCTCTGTATCCACGAACTCGATGACTTCACCAGAGTCCACGTTGACCATATGGTCGTGGTGGCCGCCGTCAGCCAGCTCGAAGACCGCATGACCGCCGTCGAAGTTGTGGCGAACCACTAGACCCGCCGCTTCGAACTGGGTCAGTACGCGATACACGGTTGCCAGACCGACGTCTTCACCGGCTTCCATCAGTGCCTTGTAGACGTCTTCGGCGCTCATGTGGCGCTGCTCCGTGGAGTCGAGCATCTGTAGAATCTTGACTCGAGGCAGGGTCACCTTGAGACCGGCTTTGCGCAATTCGCTATTTTCAACCATGGTCAGCTTTCTCGCCGATGCTGCTTCGCAGCTTCTCTTAATACGGGTATGATCGGGGTTTACGTTGTCCAGCCAAGATAGTGGAAGTCGCCCACCGATGCAAAACACCAAGCTCTTGCTAACCAGCCTCACCCTAGTGGGACTGCTCGCACTCGCCGGTTGCTCGTTTCCCGGGGTTTACAAAATCGACATCCAGCAGGGCAATGTCGTTACGCAGGACATGATAGACCAATTGCGCCCCGGAATGACCCGCCGCCAAGTAAGGTTTATCATGGGCAACCCACTCATCCAGGACACGTTCAATACCAATCGCTGGGATTATCTCTACAGCCTGCAGCCTGGCGGCGGCCAGCGTCAGCAAGAGCGCATGAGCATTTTCTTCAACGACAGCGATCAATTGGTCAGCCTGTCCGGCGACTTCATGCCAGGCGTGAGCCGCGACCAGGAAATCCTCGGCGGCAGCGGCGACACCACCGTCAGCCCAGCCACTCAACCGACCCAGCCAAGCCAACCGGAAGAAAAACCGGCCAAGCCAGGCTCGTTGGAAGAATCGATCCAGAAAGAAATCGACACCATCGAGACCACGCCGGTCCCAACACCAGCACCGCTGGAAACCTCCCCGCAATAAGCGCGGCGAGACAAAAAAGCCCGGGCACTGCCCGGGCTTTTTATTGCCTGCTCGACTTAAGGACCACTTGCGTGCCCAACAAGCATCAGGCCTATCCCTGCCGCGCAGCTCTCGCCTTGGCCGCACGCAGCTTGCGCACTTCCTTCGGATCCGCCAACAACGGCCGGTAGACCTCCAGACGATCCCCCTCTTCGACTTGATGCGCAAACGGATCATTCACCACCTTGCCGAAGATCCCCACCGGGCAAGCCTCGACGTCCAAGCCCGGCACTTGCTCGGCGAGCCGAGAATGGAGCAACGCCTGATGTACGGTTGTGCCGGCGGGCACCACGCACGTCAGCAGCCACTGACGCTCGGCAGTGGCGTAAACGACCTCGATGCTCAGGCTTGCCTCAACCATTGAGTTGCTTGGCCCGCTGGCAGAATGCATCGACCAGCGTGTTGGCCGCCTGGTTGAACAGAGGGCCGAGGGTGGCGCGCACCAGAGGGCCGGCGTAATCGAAGGACAGGTCCAGGCTGATCTTGCAGGCCTTATCGCCCAATGCCTTGAACACCCACAGGCCATGCAACTGGGTGAACGGCCCTTCCTCCAGATTCATTTCGATCGACTGCCCAGGTACCAGCACATTACGTGTGACGAACTGCTGGCTCATGCCGCCCTTGGCCACCTCCAGCTTCGCCCGCATGTGCGTGTCGCTGGCTTCGATCACGGTCGAAGCCGAGCACCACGGCAGGAACTTCGGGTAGTTGGCCACATCATTCACCAGATCGTAGAGCGCCTGGGCAGGGTACGGCAGCAGGGCAGAGCGTTGAATATGGGTAGTCATCCAGGCGTCACTTCCAAGGCAGGGCGGCAGCGCTTTCTAAGCACATCGAAAACAGTCCCCTTCGAGGGAACAGGCCCTGCATTGTCCGGGATTCATCCTACAGGCTCAAGCACACCTAAACCCCGTAGCCGCCGACGCAGCGACTGCCTATAATGCGGCCCCTATGGCTAAGCAAAAGAAACATCCGACCGGGACCATCGCGCAAAACAAAAAAGCGCGACACGATTACTTCATCGAACACAAGTTCGAGGCCGGACTGGTCCTGTCCGGTTGGGAAGTAAAGAGCCTGCGGGCCGGCAAGGCGCACCTGACCGACAGCTACGTGCTGCTCAAGGATGGCGAAGCCTGGCTGTTCGGCAGCCACATCACCCCGCTGACCACCGCCAGCACCCACGTCATCGCCGACCCCACCCGCACCCGCAAGCTGCTGCTGAACAAGCGCGAGCTCGAACGCGTGGAAGCTGCCGTGGCACAGAAGGGCTACACCTGCGTAGCCCTCTCGCTGTACTGGAGCAAGCACCTGATCAAGTGCGAAATTGCACTGGGTAAGGGCAAGAAGGAGTTCGACAAGCGCGACACCCTGCGCGAGCGCGATTCCAACCGCGAGATCCAGCGCACGATGCGCAACAAGGGCAAGGGCGAGTAAGCCCTCCCTGCCTGTGCAGGCCTATTCGCGGGTAAACCCGTTCCTACAGGGACAGCGACGGCAACCCTGTGGAAGCGGGTTTACCCGCTAAACGCCTACACAAAGCAACCCATCTCAACGCCCGCTGCGTCGCTCTGCGCGTGCTACACGCTGGGCCTCCTGCTGCGCTTCTTCGAGCACTTCCTGCACGTACAGAATGTGCCGGCTCGAGACCTCCCGCGCATCGTCTGCCCTACCCTCGATGATTGCCCGATACAACTCGCGATGCTGACTGATCAGCATGTCGCGGGTCTCGCTGCGCTGTTGGTACATACCGCCGATATTGGTCACCACGTTGCGCTTGAGCAGGTCGAACAAGCCGCGGATGGTATGGAGCAGCACTGCATTGTGACTGGCCTCGGCGATCGCCAGGTGAAAACGCGCATCGGCCGCCCCCTCCTCCGCCCGACTGACCTCGTCGACACGGGCATAGCAGTCCTGCAGCGCATCGAAGGCAGCCTTGAGCCGCTCACGGTCAGGCTCTGTGGCCCGCTGGGCCGCATAGTAGGCACAGGAAGCCTCCAGCGTATGGCGAAACTCCAACAGGTCGCGCTGAGCCTCGGGGTTGCGCTCGAGCAGCTGCAGCAACGGATCGCTGAACGTTGACCCCAGTGCCTCGGCCACATAGTTGCCACCGCCCTGGCGACTGACCAACAACCCTTTAGCCACCAGCTTCTGGATCGCCTCGCGCAACGAAGGCCGGGATACGCCAAACTGCTCCGCCAACACGCGCTCGGCCGGCAGGCGCTGCCCTGAGGTCAGCGTACCTTCGAGAATCATCCCTTCCAACCGATCGACGATGTCGTCGGACAGGCGCCGCTGGCGGACCTGATCAAAAACCATCACATGCTCTCCACAATCCCCACGCACTTAGGGGGGCGTCCATTCTCGCCGATCCACAGCGTATCGACACCCATCAGTTGATGATTTCCCCTGCCCATCAGCCGGCCATTCATCGGCTTCCGACCAAAGTTTTGCCCAGGACAAATTGACACAGCCTCGATAGCGCTTTTAACCTAGCGACCAGCCATTGTAAATTGGTATTACCAATTATCCAATGCCAGTGCCTGACCAACAACAATTAGGGGCCACCCCATATGCAAACCTGGCAACAACTCTATAGCCCGCTTGGTAGTCTTGGCCTGTCCGCGCTGGCGGCGGTCATTCCCATCGTGTTCTTCTTCCTGGCCTTGGCGGTGTTCCGCCTCAAAGGTCACGTCGCCGGCAGCATCACGCTGGCCCTGTCGATCCTGGTTGCGATCTTCGCCTTCCAGATGCCTGTCGACATGGCCCTGGCCGCTGCAGGCTACGGCTTCCTCTACGGCCTGTGGCCGATTGCCTGGATCATCGTTGCCGCGGTGTTCCTCTACAAACTCACGGTCAAGAGCGGCCAGTTCGAAGTAATCCGAAGCTCCGTGCTGTCGATCACCGATGACCAGCGCCTGCAGGTGCTGCTGATCGGCTTCTGCTTCGGCGCCTTCCTCGAAGGCGCGGCCGGCTTCGGCGCCCCGGTGGCCATCACTGCCGCGCTGCTGGTGGGCTTGGGCTTCAACCCGCTGTACGCCGCCGGCCTGTGCCTGATCGCCAACACCGCCCCGGTGGCGTTCGGTGCCCTGGGCATTCCGATCATCGTCGCCGGCCAAGTCACGGGGATCGACGCCTTCCACATCGGCGCCATGACGGGCCGCCAGCTGCCACTGCTGTCGCTGTTCGTGCCGTTCTGGCTGGTGTTCATGATGGATGGCCTGCGCGGCGTGAAGGAAACCTGGCCAGCCGCCCTGGTGGCCGGCCTGAGCTTCGCCATCACCCAGTACTTCACGTCGAACTTCATCGGCCCTGAGCTGCCGGACATCACCTCGGCACTGGCCAGCCTGATCGCCCTGACCCTGTTCCTGAAAGTCTGGCAGCCCAAACGCGCCTTCGCCGAAGCCAAAGGCAGTGTCGGCGCGGCCGTGGTCAGCAGTGGCGGTAGCCAACCTTCGCCATACAGCTTCGGCGAGATTTTCAAGGCCTGGTCGCCGTTCCTGATCCTGACCGTGCTGGTCACCATCTGGACCCTCAAACCGTTCAAGGCAGCCTTCGCCCCGGGCGGCGCGATGTACAACTTCGTGTTCAACTTCGCCATCCCGCACCTCGACCAGTTGGTGATCAAGACTGCGCCGATCGTCACCGCGCCGACCGCCATGCCGGCGATCTTCAAGCTCGACCCGATCTCCGCCACCGGCACAGCGATCTTCCTCTCGGCACTGATCTCGATGTGGGTCCTCAAGATCAACGTAAAAACTGGTCTGACCACTTTGAAGGAGACGTTCTGGGAGCTGCGCTGGCCGATCCTGTCGATTGGCATGGTCCTGGCCTTCGCCTTCGTCACCAACTATTCGGGCATGTCCTCGACCATGGCCCTGGTGCTGGCCGGTACGGGTGCTGCATTCCCATTCTTCTCGCCGTTCCTGGGCTGGCTGGGTGTGTTCCTGACGGGCTCCGACACGTCGTCCAACGCCCTGTTCAGCTCACTGCAAGCCACCACCGCGCACCAGATCGGGGTCAACGACACCCTGCTGGTGGCCGCCAACACCAGCGGCGGCGTGACCGGAAAGATGATCTCGCCGCAGTCCATCGCCGTGGCCTGCGCGGCCACCGGGTTGGTGGGCAAGGAGTCCGACCTGTTCCGCTTTACCGTCAAGCACAGCCTGTTCTTCGCCACCATCGTCGGCCTGATCACCCTGGTCCAGGCCTACTGGCTCACCGGCATGCTGGTTCATCACTAAAGTGAAAGGTGCCGGGCGCCTTGGCGCGCCCGGCAACGATCCCCACCCACGCTGCGAGAATCCATGATCATTTCCGCCTCCACCGACTATCGCGCCGCGGCCCAACGCAAGCTGCCTCCGTTCCTCTTCCACTACGCCGACGGCGGTGCCTACGCCGAATACACCTTGCGCCACAACGTCGAGGACCTGGCCTGCATCGCCCTGCGCCAGCGCGTATTGAAGAACATGTCCGAGTTGAGCCTGGAAACCCGGCTGTTCGACGAGACCCTGAGCATGCCCGTGGCCCTGGCACCGGTCGGCTTGACCGGTATGTACGCGCGCCGTGGCGAGGTCCAGGCCGCACGGGCGGCGGCGGCCAAGGGCATTCCCTTTACCATGTCGACGGTCTCGGTGTGCCCCATCGAAGAAGTCGCCCCGGCGATCGACCGGCCCATGTGGTTCCAGCTTTATGTCCTCAAGGATCGCGGCTTCATGCGCAACGCCCTGGAGCGGGCCAAGGCCGCTGGGGTCAAGACGCTGGTGTTCACCGTCGACATGCCGGTGCCCGGCGCCCGCTACCGTGATGCCCACTCCGGCATGAGCGGCCCGAACGCGCCGCTGCGTCGCATCTGGCAAGCCATGACTCACCCGCAGTGGGCGTTGGATGTCGGCCTGCTGGGCCGCCCACACGATCTGGGCAATATTTCGAAATACCGCGGCAACCCCACGGGCCTGGCGGACTACATCGGCTGGCTGGGTGCCAACTTCGACCCGTCCATTTCCTGGAAGGATCTGGAGTGGATCCGCGAGTTCTGGGATGGCCCGATGATCATCAAGGGCATCCTTGATCCCGAGGATGCCAAGGACGCAGTGAAGTTCGGTGCCGACGGTATCGTCGTCTCCAACCACGGCGGCCGCCAGCTTGACGGCGTACTGTCCAGTGCCCGCGCCCTGCCGGCGATTGCCGACGCGGTCAAAGGCAACATTAAGATCCTCGCCGACTCCGGTATCCGCAATGGCCTAGACGTGGTGCGCATGATCGCCCTGGGCGCTGACACTGTGCTGATCGGTCGCGCCTTCCTCTATGCGCTGGCCACCCATGGCGAGGCCGGGGTGAAGAATTTGCTCGATCTGTTCGAGAAAGAAATGCGCGTGGCCATGGTGCTTACCGGTGCCAAATCCATCAGCGAAATCACCCGCGATTCGCTGGTCCGCGAACTGGGCGCCTGACGCCTGCACGAAATTGCCTGATTGACCGGGGCACGCAGCGCGACAGACGCTGTGGCCCCGAGAGGAGATTGCATGAGCTTGCCCGCCGCGTTCCTGCGAGATGCCCAGCGCCTGATTCCCGCCGAGCGCCGCTTCGATGACCCGACCTCGACCCTGGCGTTCGGCACCGACGCCAGCTTCTACCGGCTCATCCCAAAGCTGGTGGTGCGCGTCGAATCCGAGGACGAGGTGGTGGGCCTGTTGCACCTGGCCCAGCGCGACCGTGTGCCGGTCACCTTCCGGGCTGCAGGCACCAGCCTGTCCGGCCAGGCCATCAGCGATTCGGTGCTGATCGTTCTAGGCGATAACTGGAACGGTCGTCAGATCCGTGGCCAGGGCGAGCAGATCCGGCTACAACCCGGCGTCATCGGCGCCCAGGCTAACGCCTGGCTCGCGCCTTATGGGCGTAAGATCGGCCCGGATCCGGCCTCGATCAACGCCTGCAAAATCGGCGGCATCGTCGCCAACAACGCCAGCGGCATGTGCTGCGGCACCGCTCAGAACACCTACCACACCCTTGCCGGTATGCGCATGGTGCTGGCCGACGGCACCTGTCTGGACAGCGAGGACCCCGTCAGTGTCGCTGCCTTCAGCCAAAGCCACGCGTCGTTGCTGGACGAACTCGCCCGCCTGGGCCGCGAGACCCGGGCCAACACGGCGCTGGCTGAGCGCATCCGGCACAAGTACCGGCTGAAGAACACCACCGGGCTGTCACTCAACGCTCTGGTGGACTACGACCAACCGCTGGATATCCTCCAGCACCTACTGGTCGGCTCCGAAGGCACCCTGGGCTTCATCAGCGCGGTCACCTACGACACCGTGCCCGATCACCCGCACAAGGCCAGCGCCCTACTGGTCTTCCCCTCGGTGGAAAGCTGCTGCCGCGCCGTGACCGTGCTCAAGCCACAGCCGGTGTCCGCCGTGGAGCTGCTTGACCGGCGTAGCCTGCGTTCGGTGCAGGACATGCCCGGCATGCCTGCCTGGGTGAAGGGGCTGTCGACCAATGCCTGCGCCTTGCTGATCGAGTCCCGCGCCGCCAGCCAGAGCCTGCTCCACGAGCAGCTCAGCCAGATCATGGCGGCCATTGCCGAGTTCCCCCTGGAGCAACGCGTGGATTTCAGCGAAGACCCGGCGGTGTACAACCAGCTGTGGAAGATCCGCAAGGACACCTTCCCCGCCGTCGGCGCGGTGCGCCAGACCGGCACCACGGTCATCATCGAGGACGTGACGTTCCCCATCGAGCAACTGGCCGAGGGTGTCAATCGCCTGATCCAGCTGTTCGACAAGCACCGCTACGACGAGGCGATCATTTTCGGCCATGCCCTGGAAGGCAACCTGCACTTCGTCTTCACCCAGGGCTTCAACAGCCCTGAGGAAGTGGCGCGCTACCAGGCCTTCATGGATGACGTAGCACAACTGGTGGCCGTGGAGTTCGGCGGTTCGCTCAAGGCCGAACACGGCACCGGACGCAACATGGCGCCCTTCGTGGAGCTCGAATGGGGCCAGGACGCCTATCAGTTGATGTGGCAGCTCAAACGCCTGCTGGACCCCAACGGCATCCTCAACCCCGACGTGGTGCTCAGCGAAGATCCAGATATCCATCTCAAGCACCTAAAGCCCCTCCCTGCAGCCGACGAGATCGTCGACAAATGCATCGAGTGCGGCTTCTGCGAACCGGTGTGCCCCTCCAAAGGGCTGACCCTGAGCCCGCGCCAGCGCATTGTCATGTGGCGTGATATCCAAGCCAGGACCCGTGCTGGCCTCGATACTCGGGAGCTGCTGAAAACCTATCAATACCAGGGCATCGATACCTGTGCTGCCACCGGCTTGTGCGCCCAGCGTTGCCCAGTGGGCATCAATACCGGTGAACTGGTGAAGAAACTGCGAGGCCAGGCTGCCGCACACGGCCAGGCCGCCGACTGGCTCGCCGAGCATTTCACTACCGCCCTGCGCGGCGCTCGCCTCACCCTGGCCGCCGCCAACGGTGCGCGTAAGCTGCTCGGCGCCCCACGCCTGAGCCGCTTGAGCGCCTCCCTGCGCAAAGCCAGCAATGGGCGCCTGCCCCAATGGCCCCCCGCCATGCCCCAAGCGGTTCGCGCCGTCGATATCGCGCCGGCAAGCCATGATGCTCGTCCACGGGTGGTCTATCTCGCTGCTTGCGTTTCACGCGTGATGGGGCCGTCAGCCGGGGATCGAGAGCAAAGCTCGCTGCTGGATAAAACCCGCGCACTGCTGGAAAAAGCCGGCTATCAGGTGGTATTCCCCGAGAACGCCGACAGCCTGTGCTGCGGCCAGCCCTTCGCCTCAAAAGGCTATGCCGAACAGGCCGAGCACAAGCGCCAGGAACTGATCAACGCGCTATTGCACGCCAGCCGTGGCGGCCTCGACCCGATCTACTGCGACACCAGCCCCTGCACCCTGCGCCTGGTCCAGGATTTGGCCGATACCCGCCTGGACCTGTACGACCCGGTGCGCTTCATTCGCACTCACCTGGTCGAGCGCCTGACGTTCACTGCGCAGGACGAGCCCGTCGCTGTGCATGTCACCTGCAGCACCCAACATCTGGGCGAAAGCCAGGCGCTGATCGACCTGGTGCGTCTGTGCAGCAAGCAGGTGGTGATCCCCGAGGGCATCCATTGCTGCGGTTTTGCCGGTGACAAAGGCTTCACCACACCGGAACTCAACGCCCACTCGCTGCGCAGCCTGAAAGATGCCGTGCAGTACTGCAGCGAAGGCATCTCCACCAGCCGCACCTGCGAGATCGGCCTGTCCAGCCACAGCGGTATCGACTACCACGGGCTGGTCTACCTTGTGGATCGCGTCACCCGACCACGCAGCCTTTGATGTCGCTGGGGCGCCTAGTGGCCTGTTTCTCGAATGAATCCGCCTCCCCCTGTGGGAGCGGGTTTACCCGCGAAGAAGACACCACGCATCAAGACAGTAGCGCCACCAAATGGAACCCTGGCAAAACCTGCGCAGTCCCCCGTTACAGGCCCACCTTCCAGAGGCCATCACGAGGAGACACCCCATGAAAGGTACTGCGCTTTCCGCCCTGTTCGCGGCCGCAACCCTGCTGGCCTCGCCGGTGTTCGCCGACGAAGACCTCTGCGCCATCAACCTGCAAAAAATCGACGACAACATGGCCACCCTCGGCACGACCTCCGAAGGCTTGGACAAAGCCATCACCGAGCGCGTCGACAAGGCCAAGGCCGCCCAGGCTTCCGGCGACACCAAGGAATGCATCGCCATCACCAGCCAGGTACTCGAACGCATGGAAAAAACCGAGAAAGGCAGTGGCTCCAGCAGCGGCAGCGGCTCCTGACGCGCCATCGGCGCAGCTGTCGACGCCGGGCGTGTAAACGCGTATACTGCACGCACGTGTCGAAAGGCACGTCAGCTAGAGCTGAGTGTGGGGCCGATTAGGATTCGACGCCGGTATCGAAACTCTAGGTGCATGCCGAGTTGGTAACAGAACTCGTAAATCCACTGTTGCAACTTTCTATAGTTGCCAATGACGAAAACTACGAGGGCTACGCTCTCGCTGCGTAAGCAGCTGAGCCCGCTCTCCTGGTAGCTTCGGCTCCAGCAATCACCAGGGGATGCCTGTAAACCCGAAGTGATTGTCATACAGAACAGGATCGCCGCGTAGTACGTTGTGGACGAAGCGGCTAAAACTTACACAACTCGTCCAAAGCACCCTGCCCGTCGGGCGGCTGCGGATTAACTCAATAGACACGGCTAAGCATGTAGTACCGACAGCGGAGGACTGGCGGACGGGGGTTCAAATCCCCCCGGCTCCACCAAACAACCATCTAAAGACGTCCTCGGACGTCTTTTTTTGTGCCTGAAACCCAGCAAATACGTGGCTTTCAGGGCCATCATGATCCGATAGCGTCCAGCAGAATCCACGTTCTCGTGTATTCCACGTGGTATTCCAAGCACTCCGGTGATATTTTTTGGAATACACAAACAGCTTTGGAATACATCATGGGTGCCCAAGCCACGCGCCTTTCAGACCTTAAAGTCAAAGCCGCCAAGCCTAAGGAAAAGGACTACACGCTGACTGATGGCAATGGCCTACAAATGCGAGTGAGAATCAATGGCTCCAAGCTATGGAATTTCAACTATATCCATCCCGTAACAAAGAAACGGATCAACATGGGTCTCGGCACCTTCCCAGAGGTGAGCCTGGCTCAAGCACGGAAACGAACCGTTGAGGCCAGGGAGCTTGTTGCACAAGGGATCGATCCGAAGGAACAGCGCAACGCTGATCGGCAAGCGAAAAAATCAGCCACCGAACACACCTTCCAGAACATCGCGACGGCTTGGTATGAGTTGAAAAAGGACTCAGTGACGCAGGCCTATGCGGAGGATATCTGGCGCTCCCTGACCCTGCACATTTTCCCGGACCTGGGCACCACCCCGATCTCGGCCATCAATGCACCGCAGGTCATCAACCTGCTCCGACCGCTCGAAACCAAGGGCAGCCTTGAAACTGTTAAACGACTGACGCAACGGCTTAACGAGATCATGACGTACGGGGTCAACTCGGGCCTGATTCACGCCAACCCACTTAGCGGCATCCGCTCTGTCTTTAAGAAGCCGAAAAAGAAAAACATGGCAGCACTGCCCCCCGATGAGCTGAACGAGCTCATGGTGGCAATTGCTAATGCCAGCATAAAAAGAACGACCCGCTGCCTGATCGAATGGCAGCTCCACACCATGACCCGTCCAGCAGAGGCAGCGACCACCCGCTGGGCAGACATCGACTTCGAGAAGAAAATCTGGACGATCCCAGCTGAGCGAATGAAGAAACGCCGCACGCACATTATTCCGCTCACGGAACAGGCTCTCGCGTTACTGGAAGCAATCAAGCCCTACAGCGGCCACCGTGAATACGTTTTCCCCGCAGACCGGAACCCTCGCACCCATTGCAACAGCCAGACCGCCAACATGGCGCTAAAACGCATGGGCTTCGAAGGACGCCTGGTCTGCCATGGCATGCGGTCAATGGCAAGCACCATCCTTAACGAACACGGCTGGGATCCTGAATTGATCGAGGTAGCGCTTGCCCATGTCGACAAGGACGAGGTTCGCAGCGCCTACAACCGGGCGGACTACATTGAACGTAGACGCCCGATGATGGCCTGGTGGAGTGAACATATTCAGGAGGCGGCTACTGGTAACCTTTCGATGTCAGCAATCAAGGAAAATCGGGACAGAAAAGTCGTCTCGATACGCTGATCGATAGACAGCTATTGCCATAGAGCCGATACGAACAATTGCGAGTATTGAGCTGAAGACAGGTCATGCCCTCCCAGCTGCTACTTGCTCGCGTCGTTGGATTATTGTCTTCCGCCAGGTATCTAGCTTCTCGATGTCTCCACTGAGCTCGTCGGGATCGGGAACAGGCAATCTTCCGACACGCATAGCTGCGTCGTGCTCAAACTTAGAGCTCTTGGTCATGCCAGCATCGATTTCACGATAGTCGTCGTCGGTCACAACTACCCGCTTGAGCCGCTGGGTCGACACCCCCTCGCCAAATCGCTGAATTGACTCATTGAATAGGACCTCTTCAATGCATCGCTCCCAAGCAAGGCGCAGATCCCCATAGGCTTCTGACGTCAGTTTGCGATGGATATCCTCGTCGCCTGCCTTATGTGCCTTTCGGACATCTTCAAGCATGAGTCGCAGCCGCCCAATCCGCTCCTTAGTTCCTAGTACATCAAACGGCAGATCCTGCGAGTGCACGCCGTACCCTTGTGCGGTTCGGCGGATGTAGTTCTTGGTCAGCACGGCCCCAAGCTCCGCAACCTTCTGTTCCAGAATGCAAAGGAAGTAAATGTCGTGAGTGAAGACGATCACCTGCCGCGTGAGCGACTCAAGAGCCAAACGCTCCGCCACCTCCCAACGGCGCCGGTGATCTAGCGATGAAACTGGGTCATCCAACACAATTCCGCCACGTCCTTTGCCAAGCTTGATCTCCGCCAGGAAGGATGCGATAGCAATAGCTCGCTGCTCCCCCTCACTGAGGATGGCTGCAGGAGTCCCCCCGCCTGGCAATTGCAAGACCAGCTTGAATTGGGTCTTGCCCCCTGGAGACTCCGGCTTCATCACCACCTGAAGCTGGTGCACCTTGAGGTGCTTGAGTTCTTCGTTGAGAGCGTCCGCCAATTCTTGGTTGGCCGTCGTCCGCGAAAGCTCGGTGGATTTTCTGGAAATGGCCCGCGTGTCCAAACCATCAATACATGCCTGAAGCTTGTGACAGACTTCATGCTTGGCAATCGCCTCCAAGACAGCGGCCTTGACCTCGCCTAGGCGTATTCGCGCATCAAGCTCTCGCTTCTCCACCAACATTTCGGCCCGGACCTTTTCATCAGCCGTTGCCTCCAACGCCGTTGCTTGCTCCTGTAGACCTTCAATGATGCGTACTAAACCCGGCCGAGGGTCGGCCGGCAACACCAGTACCTCTTCCCACTGGAGTTCGGCTGCAGCTGCCTGCAACACCGAACTCTGACGGGTGTTCAGGCACTCCTGCATCGACGCACATTCGGCAGTGAGCGCCGGATCAATTTCCGTCAACTCTTCCACCAGGCCATCGCGGAACATTACATCCAGGGCGGCGTGTTGAACTGCCCTGTAGGCTGTAGCTGCAGTTTCGCGAGCTTCCTTCGCAGCCTTCTCAGCAGCCTGCTTGATAAAGGTGTCAAACTGAACCAGACGCGTAGCCCCCTCCTGGCCAAGTCGGTTCTGGCAGAGGGGACATGCGGCATCCTCAGGGAAGTCCGGGAACTCATGGCCAGGGTGGCTTACCTTGGCGAAATCTCGGGCCGCTTCAAACAGCGCCTTCCATTCTTCACCTCCGGTGCCAGCAAGACCTGGAGTCTGTTTGAACTCGGCAGCAGCCAGCTCCGCTGAAGCTTTGGCCGCTTTCGATTTATCAATTAGCCGTCTAAGCTGATTGATCTTTTCATCGTCGATTAGCGCAATCGCTGACGCAATACGATCCTTCAACCCGGAGAGGCGCGCCGCCTTTTGGCGTAATGCCTGGGCTTTCTGCTTCGGATCAGCTTCGGCGAGGGTTTTGGTCAACAGAGCAAGTCGATCCTGTTCGATCTGGCTGAGTGTGCTTAAAGCCTCGATGTGCTCAGATTTGGTCTTGGTCGGGATTCCGAGGAGTGCAGTAGCGACCGCTGTCTGCTCATTCGCAAGCGCAGCATACGCTGCGTCACTCGGAACATTCACTGTCTTCTCTTGCGTAGCACGCGCCTTGAGTTTGTTACAGGCGCCGGCCAATCCCTCCAAAATATCCAGCCCATACGGGGCATATGCGAAGTCACCATGGTTGTCGATGTACGCACGGGCGCAATGGGTATCAAAGATGGAGATGTCCGAAAGAGGCTCAGGTGCTGTTGTACCGTATTGCCAGGCAAGGTCAGTAACCACACCGTCGATTACAGCCTCAAACACAGCTTGGGCGACGCCGGCAGCCTTGGGGTCCAAGTTTGCATTGGGAAGTATAGGCTCGCGCCGATCTCTCGCGCGGCACGCATGCTTGAATACTCTGGAGTAACCCGACTTCCCAGCCCCGTTCTCCCCGTAGATGACGGTCAGGCCTGCCAATGAGATCGGGACGCTTCCGCCGTTCGCCAAGGCATTGACATTCGCAAGCTCTTTGATCGCAGCCAACTGAACAATCCGGGCTGGATCGGTTGGCGGAGCAACCTGTGCATCCTCAAGTTTCTTGGGCTTCCGGCCATCTGGGTCTGGGATCCCCGCCTCAGCTTTGGCCAATGCATAAAGGTCGTCCAGATCAACTGCACTAAACGTACGGTCTTGGTAGAGCCGAGCAATCGCATCTTGCTGCCAAGCAGGTAGCCCCTTCGACCACGCGTGGATTTCTTGAATAATCGTCACCTGCATCTTCCTTTGCGCAGTGCCAGCAAAAAACCGGACAAAGACCGACTCATTTCGATACATCTAGGGATGATCTGAAAAAGTCCCCACTCAAAAATGTGGCCAGCAACCACGAGGCTTACAGGCCTGTCATTTCGTAGAAAACGGGCTTTTTCCAGAGTTTCCGTAGCTGTGCATACAACTGTTTATGCTGCGATAGAACCATACCGATTTCAGGCAGGAAAACTCTTCACTGACACAAGTCGGCCAGCTTAGATCGAGTATGTGCTCCGTCCACGGCTAGTGGCCGGTTTATACCTGATGCGATATGCGCCTGAATTCGTCTGCACTCTGTAACAGGCTTAGATAGTAAGCTCAACAGTCATTCGATTCGAACAAATCTCAGACCTACATAACCGCAATGACATCACCATCAAGAAGGTTCGCCCCATGTCATTGCAATGCCCTCGCTGTCACTCCCCCAAAGTCGCTTCCTTCCATCACGCCATGAAGATTGCCGCTGCAATCGGCACCGTAGGCGGTGCTGCACGTGGCGTCAGTGCTGCACTGGCTGGTGGAAAGGCTGGCGCAGCCATTGGCGCTGTCGCCGGCCCGGTAGGCATCACCATCGGCTCTGTTTCAGGCGCCATTTTCGGCGGCCTGGTCGGCGGCGTCGGCGGTTGCGCTCTCGGCGCTCAGCTCGGCGACAAGCTCGACCGCCATGTCCTGGCCCACAACCTCTGCCTGCTCTGCGGGCATCGCTTCAATCTGCCGACCTGAACGGTCGGCGCTACCTCCCCTCTCTTCATCACTTCCAGCCGGTGCTGCGCTCCGCGCGGCGCTTTATGCCGGCTTGCACCCAAAGGAATCGTTCTCATGGCTCATCAAATCGAACAAATGGCCTATGTCGGCGCTACCCCGTGGCACGCGCTGGGCAACAACCTGCCGCAAAAGCAGCCCATTGAGGTCTGGCAGCGGGAGGCCGGCATGGCCTGGGAGATCCAGGAAAGCCCCGTTCATTTCAAATCGGACGCCATCGGCCATCTCGGCACCATCCATTCCTTCCCGGAACAGAAAGTGCTCTATCGTTCCGATACCAAGGCTCCACTGTCGGTGGTCTCCAGGCGCTACCACACTGTTCAGCCACGCGAGGTGCTGGAGTTCTACCGCGATCTCACCGAGGTCTCCGGCTACGAGCTGGAGACGGCGGGTGTGCTCAAAGGTGGCCGCAAGTTCTGGGCCTTGGCACGTACCGGGCAAGGCACGGCAATCAAGGGTAACGACCAGGTCAACGGCTACCTGCTGCTGGCCACGTCGTGCGACGGCACTCTGGCGACGACCGCAACGCCGACGACCATTCGTGTGGTGTGCAATAACACCCTGACCATCGCGCTGGACGGCACCAGTCGGGCGATCAAGGTGCCGCACAGCACCCGCTTCGACGGCGACCAGGTGAAAAAGCAGCTCGGCATCGCTGCCTCGCAATGGGACGACTTCATGTACCGCATGCGCCATCTGGCCGAACGCAAGGTGCAGTGGCACGAGGCGATGGGGTTCTTCATGAACGTAATGTGCGAGGTCAGCCCTACCGGCCAGCTACCCGAACAGCTACCCAACGAACGCGCCCTGCGCAAGGTCCAGGAGCTGTACGAAGGCCGTGGCCGGGGCAGTCAACTGGCATCAGCCAAGGGCACCGCTTGGGGCCTGCTCAATGCCGTGACCGAGTACGTCGACCACGAGCGTCGGGCACGCAGCACCGAATACCGCCTCGACTCGGCCTGGTTCGGCCAAGGCGCGCAGATCAAGCAGCGTGCTCTGGACACAGCGCTGCAGCTCGCCGCCTAAGCCCTTTATCTCCCTCCTATATATCGCCCGGTCAGCTTCGTGCTGGTCGGGCGTTTTTATGTCCGCAAGGTGAACATCATGAAAGCCACTTCATTGAACCGCAGCACCGGCAAGCCCCGACCAGCCCTGCGTCTGGTCAGTACCAAGGAACTACCCCGCGAGGACTGGCTGCAGATCCGCAAGCAAGGCATCGGAAGTTCGGATGCCGCTGCTGCCGTGGGCCTCAATCCCTACAAGTCGCAGCTTGAGCTGTGGCTGGAAAAGACCGGACGTGATGCTGCCATGCCCAAGGCCGATCCTCAGGATGAGGAAAGCCCGATGTACTGGGGCAATGTGCTGGAGCCCATCGTGGCTTGGCACTACAGCAAGCGCACCAAGAACAAGATTCGGCGCATAAACGCCGTGCTGCAACACCCGGATCCGGAACTGCCGTGGATGCTCGCCAACATCGATCGCGAGGTGATCGGTGCCGACGATGTGCAGATCCTCGAATGCAAGACAGCCGGCATAAACGGGGCACGCCTCTGGAAAGAGGGCGTGCCCGAGTATGTGCAGCTGCAGGTGATGCACCAGCTCGCCGTCACCGGCAAGCAGGCGGCGGATGTTGCGGTATTGCTGGGTGGCCAGACGCTGGAGATTCACCGTATCGAACGGGATGAGCAGATGATCAGCCGTCTGATCGAGCTGGAACGTGCGTTCTGGCATTACGTCGAGACAGACACGCCACCACCCGCTGATGGTACGGCCTCCGCCGAGGCTGCCCTGCGCTGCCTGTATTCCGAGGATGATGGCCAGACGCTCGACTTCAGCGGTAACGCGGGATTGTCGGCCGCCTACATCGAGCTCAAAGCCATACGGCAGTCGATTGCTGAGAAGGAGAAGCGCGAGGCCGTGCTTAAACAGATGCTGCAACAAGCCATGGGCGAAGCCAGTCGGGCGGAGTTCAGCAACGGCTACGTCAGTTGGCGCAAAGCTAAGGACAGCGTGGGTTTCGACGTGGCCAGACTCCTCCAGGAACGGCCGCACCTGCAAGCCAAGTATTCGCTGACCAAGCCCGGTGCACGGCGCTTCCTCGTCGGCTGATTTCCCCTCATCAACCCCCTTTCCTTGGCCAGCCCATGCAGTTCGTGCTTTGTGGCTGGCCTTTTTCATTTCAGGAGACCCACCATGCTTAAAGGTCTGGCTATCACCCCGCCGGTGCTCGGGCGGATTTCCATCGGCAAGGTCATCGAGAAAAACGGTAAACGCCTGCCGGAGAAGGATGACCAGTTCACCATCACCTCACAGGTACAGAGCCGCGACGGCTGGCTGGTACACCCGCTCAACGATGAGCTGCGCCAGGGCAAGGACGACAAGCTGCGCAGTATCCCGGTGCGCCTGTTGTTCAACGAGCCGGAGCTGAATTTTCGTGCGGACTACACGCTGTTTGATCGCCAGTCCGGTCGCCCGGTTTGCGTCGGCAATGGCGAAACCTGCAAGCGAGTCACCCAAGACGGCATGCAATCGCTGCCCTGTCCGTCACCGGATGCCTGCCCACTGGCCAAAGGCGGTGCCTGCAAGCCTTATGGCCGCCTGAACGTGGTCATTGGCGATGAGGATCCGCTGGGCAGCTTCGTCTTCCGTACCACCGGCTTCAACAGCATCCGCACTCTCGCTGCCCGGCTGCATTACTTCCAGGCCATCTCGGGCAACCGCCTGGCCTGCCTGCCGCTGGAACTGCGTCTGCGTGGAAAGTCCACCCGGCAAAGCCATGGCACGCCGATCTTCTACGTCGACCTGACGGTACGCGGCGGTATGGAGATGACGGAGGCGCTGCAGGTCGCCAACACGCTCGATGCGCAGCGGCAAGCAGCTGGCTTCGATCAGGCCGCCTTGGATGAAGCGGCGCAGCGTGGCTTCGGCAATGGCGCCTTCGAGGACAGCGAGGAAGACGCGGGCGCCGTCGCCGAGGAGTTCTACCCCGCCGAGGAAAGCCCATCTCCAGCCACCCACACTCCCCAGCGCTCGGCGAAAACCAGCCTGGCCGAGAAGCTGGACGCACAAGCCCAACGCCACACCCCACCGACAGATCACCACCAAGGAGCCCAGCATGCGCCTGCACAAGCTGAAGGCCAGTGAATCGACCGGCACCTACCTGGTCGAGTCGCCACTCACCGAAACCGACATCCTGCTGATGGCCCGGCAGTTGGCGAATCTGCGTTTGCGTCGGGGGCGAGCACTGACTTCACCAAAGGAAGTGTTCAGCCACCTGCAGGCGTTGCTGGGCGAATACGAGCATGAGGTATTCGCCCTGCTTCTGCTCGACAGCCGGCACCGGGTGATCGTCTTTCACGAACTGTTCCGGGGCACCTTGGACAGCGCCAGCGTCTATCTCCGGGAAGTCGTCAAGGCTGCCCTGGAGCACAACGCCGCGGCAACCGTACTGGTTCACAACCACCCTTCCGGTGATCCGGAACCCAGCCAAGCGGACCTCACCCTGACTCACAAACTGCGGGAGGCCCTGAACCTGATCGGGGTACGAACCCTGGACCATGTCGTGGTGGGCCACGAGGGCTGCGTATCGCTGGCGGAACAAGGCTACCTGTGAGGAGAACACGACGATGAAGCTACTACGGATCTTTGCCACCGTGTTCATGTTCGCCGGCATCCTCGCGGGCTGCCTGGCCCTTCTGCTGCTGATGCTTCTGATGGTACGGTTTCCACCACTGCTTATCGCCGTACTGCTGGCGTGCTGGATTTTCTGCCGCCTCGTGAAGCCATGATCGTGAGCGAGCAAATAAGATGAGTGGGAGGGCTGGTGTAGCGAAGGGAAGCTGCCTTAACTGGCATCCATGAACGGCTAGCATTCAACTGAAGGGGCCATTGAGGCCCCTTCAGTTGAACCACCGTTTCTTTTTTGATTTAAAAAGCCGCCACCTGCATACCAGCGGCCAGCCCTACATCCATGCCTCACAGAGCGTCTCGGCCTGCGCTAGCACAAGTTGTGCTGCCTCCTCCTGCTGATCTGGTGGGTACTTGTATTTACGCAGGATGCGCTTAACCAATAGGCGCAGCTTGGCCCGCACACTGTCGCGGTTGCTCCAGTCCACGGTCACGTTCTGGCGCAGGCTATCGGTCAGCTCATGAGCGATCTTGGCTAGGATCTCATCGCCAAGCTCGCGCACCGAAGCTTCGTTATTGGCCAGCGCATCGTAGAAAGCCAACTCGTCATCATTCAGGCCCAGCGCATCTCCACGCTTGCTCGCTGCGGCGAAGTTCTTAGCCATCTCGATCAGCTCTTCGATGACCTGGGCGGTCTCGATGGAGCGGTTCTGGTAACGCTTGATCACGCTATCGAGCAGCTCGGAAAACTTCTTCTCCTGGGCCAGGTTGCTGGCGAACTTGCTCTTGATCTCGCCCTCCAGCAGCCGCTCCAGCAGCTCCACGGCGAGGTTCTTCTCCGGCAGGTTGCGCACCTCGGCGAGAAACTCGTCATCGAGCAGACCGATGTTGGGCTTATCCAGTCCGACCGCCGCGAACACATCAACGACATCCCCTGAGACAACTGCATTGCCGATGATCTGGCGGATGGCTAGCTCGCGCTCTTCATCGGTCTTTTTCTTGGCGCTGATCTCGCGCTTCGTCAGCAGCACCTTGATGGCCTGCAGGAAAGCCACTTCTTCACGTACCGCCTTGGCCTCGTCCAAGGTGCAGCACAGGGTAAAGGCCTTGCTCATAGCCAGCGCATTGTCGGCAAAGCGCTTCTTGCCATCCTCCAGCCCCAGCACATGGTTGGCGGCACCGGCCAGCAGCTTGTGCCCGCCGGTCAGGAAGTCGCCGTAATCGAAGCCATGCAGCAGACTGCGCAGCACGTCGAGTTTTTCCTCCAGCACCGCATAAGCTTCATGGGCATCGACGGTGGGCCGCCCCCTGCCTTTGCTGGCGGTGTACTCCTTGAGCGCCGCCTTCAGCTCGTTGGCAATGCCGATGTAATCCACCACCAGGCCGCCCTGCTTGTCCTTGAACACCCGGTTCACCCGGGCGATGGCCTGCATCAGATTGTGGCCCTTCATCGGTTTGTCGACATACAGGGTATGCACGCAAGGGGCATCGAAGCCGGTCAGCCACATGTCGCGGACGATCACCAGCTGCAGCGGATCGGCAGGATCCTTGAAACGCTTCTCCAGGCGCTTCTTCACCTGGCCGGGGTAAATATGCGGGCGCAGCAGTGCTTTGTCCGATGCGCTGCCGGTCATGACGATCTTCACCGCGCCCTTCTCCGGGTCCTCGTCGTGCCATTCCGGGCGCAGGGCGATGATCTCGTTATACAGGTGCACGCAGATCTCGCGGCTCATGGCCACCACCATCGCCTTGCCGCTTTGCGCCTGGTTGCGCTCCTCGAAGTGCGCCACCAGGTCGGCCGCCACGCTCTTGATACGCGGCTCGGCGCCTACCACCTTTTCCAACGCGGCCCAGCGCGACTTCAAGCGTGACTGCTGATCTTCTTCCTCATCCTCGGCCAGTTCGTCGACCTCGTCGTCAATATGCGCCAGCTCCGAGTCTTTGAGCGACAGCTTGGCCAGCCGCGACTCGTAGTAGATGGCCACGGTGGCGCCATCTTCCTTGGCCTGCTGCATGTCGTAGACGTGGATGTAGTCACCAAATACCGCACGGGTGTCGCGGTCTTCGCTGGATACCGGCGTACCTGTGAAGGCCACAAAAGTGGCGTTGGGCAAGGCGTCACGCAGGTGCTGGGCATAACCCACCTGATAGCGGGCACTTGCCTCGGCAACCTTGAGGTCCGGCGCCTTCAATGAGGCACTGAAGCCGTACTGGGTGCGGTGCGCCTCGTCGGCCACCACCACGATATTCGAGCGCGTGGACAACACCGGGAAGCTGTCTTCATCCTCGCCCGGCATGAACTTCTGGATGGTGGCGAAGACAATGCCGCCACTGGGGCGGTTGGCCAGCTTCTCGCGCAAGTCACCACGGGTAGCCACCTGCACTGGCTGTTCACGCAGCAGATCCTGCGACAGCGAGAACACGCCGAACAACTGGCCGTCCAGGTCGTTGCGGTCGGTGATCACCACGATGGTCGGGTTCTCCATCGCTGCTTCCTGCATCACCCGGGCGGCGAAGCAGGTCATGGTGATGCTCTTGCCTGAGCCCTGGGTATGCCAGACCACCCCTCCCTTGTGCGTGCCGCCGGGGCGCGAGGCGCTGACCACCTGTTGGATCGCCGCACGCACGGCATGGAACTGGTGATAGCCGGCAATCTTCTTCACCAATCGGCCGTCATCCTCGAACAGCACGAAGTAACGCAAGTAATCCAACAGCATCGCCGGTTGCAGCACGCCACGCACCAGCGTCTCCAGCTCGTTGAACTCACCCAGCGGATCCACCGTGCCCCCATCGATGGTGCGCCATCGGGCAAAGCGCTCGATATCGGCAGACAGCGAGCCCATGCGCGCCTCGCTGCCATCGCTGATAACCAGAATCTCGTTGTAGTGGAAGACGTCCGGGATCTGCTCCTTATAGGTCTGCAGTTGATTGAAGGCCTTGCCAAGATCGGCATGCACATCCGCGGAATTCTTTAGCTCCAAGAGCACCAGCGGCAGGCCGTTGACGAACAGGATGATGTCCGGCCGGCGTGTATGTTTAGGCCCCTGGATGCTGAACTGGTTGATCGCCAGCCACTCGTTGGCTCGCACATCGGCCCAGTCGATCAACTGCACGAAATCGCCGCGGGTCTCACCGTCCTTCTGGTATTGCACCGGCACACCGCCGACCAGCAGACGATGGAACAGGCGGTTGGCCGACAGCTGCACCGGCACGCCCAACTCCAGGACCTGGCGCAAGGCGTCCTCACGCGCCGCCAGCGGAACCTGCGGGTTGAGCCGGGCGATGGCCGTGCGCAGGCGCATGGTCAACAGCACGTCACGATAGCTCTCGCGCTCGGGGTTATTGCCGTCGTGGGCGATATCCGGGCCATACAGATGCGCGTACCCCACCTCACTGAGCCAGCCGAGTGTTTCCTGTTCCAGTTGATCTTCGGTCATATCCGTCCTTAACGAGCCTTACCTGGCACCTCTGCAAGCTCAACGCGATTCACTTAGTCGATTACAGTCGCGGTAACGGGCCATTTACCCCAAATTAACGGCTGCCTTGACTACCCCATCAACCACTTGCAATCGCCCTTGAGCGGCAAGCGCGCCTATTCTCTCCTCAAGGATGCCCGCAATCTTCGATGTCGCTCGCCCGAAGCCCAGCAGCCCGAGTGCACCAGAAATTGCATCTTCGCGCCCCATAGAGAAACCAAGATTTACCGTTTCCAGTAATGCCTGATCCAACTCCTCCGGAGCAACCCACTCAATTTTTCGCTCCGCCGATTCCAAGTGAGCACGACTGCGAATCGGGACCGGCCGGCTATCCGCGCAATATACAAAGCTGCCCTGGCCACGGTACACGCCCTGCCGAACACCGAGGCGAATGGCTTCGTCCACAACGCTGGTAATCCTTGCACCTGCCCGGGCCACTCCGTAGGCCTCCATAATCCGCCGCGTCACCTCACTGGCATGCACTGGTGCTTCGACCTCTACCACAGTCCGGATCATCTGCATCAATCGTTCTGGCTTTTCCTGGTGCAACTCGGTTATCGATACCACCGGAGTCAGTCGAGCCTTCACGTATGGTTGGCTTGAACTCGGTACTGTCTCTTCTGCCGGTGCTCCTCGAACAATCTCATGCTTCGGTTCTGGCGCCACCTGAGGAAGCGCATGACGCCCCTCCGCTATCCTCGCGCGAGCCGCCTCAATGGCCGCTACGGCGCGAATGATTTCCTGTTGGGGATTGCGGAACCAATCCGTACTCCAGATCCGGTGGAAGTTCCAGCCCAACCCTTCCAACACGCCCTGCCGCAAACGATCTCGATCACGTGCAGACCGTGAGCTGTGATATGCAGCGCCATCACATTCGATAGCCAGAACATAGCGCCCCGGATAGTCAGGATCCTTGACTGCGATGTCGATAAAGTAGCCCGCGGTGCCTACCTGAGGCTCCACCTCGTAGTTTCTTTCCCGCAATGCCTCTATCACCTCCAGCTCAAACGGCGAATCTGCCGCCTTGCCTGTCTCTCGTGCGACTTCAAGCACACCCGTCTCGGCGTACTTGAGGAAGTTTTTCAACGCTCTCACTCCGAGACTGGCCCCCGCATCGAGCTCAAGCTCGTCAGCCCTGAAGTTGCAGAAAACACGCATCGCCAATTTGGCGCGCGTGATCAGAACATTGAGTCGACGGTGCCCGCCCTCGCGGTTCAACGGGCCGAACTCCCTGGCAATTCGGCCAGACTCGTTACGTCCATAGCCGATGCTGATGAAGATCTTGTCCCGCTCATCCCCCTGGATGTTCTCCAAGTTCTTGACGAAGAACGGCTCGCTCCCTTGCGAAGTGAAAAACGCCTCGGCCTCAGGCATCTGCCGGCGCAGCAACTCGATCTCAACCTGGATCAGGTCTCGCTGCGCCACACTAAATGCAGCAACCCCCAGCGATAGCTCTGGCGTTTGGATCGCGTGCTGCATAACGGCCTGCGCAACAGCCTTGGCCTCACCCTTGTTGGTGCGGGTTCGCCCCCGGTCATATAGCGCATCCGGCAGATAATCGAAGCTCACTCCACTGGCGTGCGGATGCTGGCCCGCAGAGGGGAACACCACCAGCTTGCTGTCGTAGAACTCGACGTTGGAAACCGCGATCAACGACTCATGCCGGCTTCTGTAGTGCCAGCGGAGATAGCGCTCCTGGCTACCTGCGGCCTTAAACATGCTCAAGATGCTTTCAATGTCGGCGGTCGCCGCATCCTCGTCATCCAACTCGACATCACGGCTGAAGAAATCGGTAGGGGGCATCTGCCGGGTATCCCCGACCACAACCACCTGCTTACCGCGCATGATGGCGCCGAATGCATCGACAGCCTTCACCTGGGAGGCTTCGTCGAAGACCACCACATCGAACTCCAGCTTTCCTGGAGGTAGAAAGTTCGCGATCGACATGGGGCTCATCATGAAAACAGGCTTGATCTGCTGAATCGCGCGCCCCGCCTTCTCAATCAGCTGCCTGATCGGGATATGCCGGCGCTTCTTGTTCAGTTCAGCGCGCAGTACAGCCATTTCCCCAGGCTGATTGATATTGGGCATCCCCTCCCAGACCTGTTTAGCCAAGTGCGTTTGCGCATGATTGAGCGAAGCCAGATCGAGGGATTTGAACCGCGCGATCTGGTGCTCGTGTTTAATGCGGTCGAACTGCTGCAACGCTGGTTTCTCGGCATAGACCCGCTGCACCAGCCCCGAATACCAGGATAAGTCCAAAATGGCAGTTAGCTGCCTGGGCTCATCACTGCTGATGGCAATTTCTAGCAACTCGTCGAGCTTAATGTCGCGTATCTGCTGCGCCAGGACATTGAACCGCGCCATCTGGTAAAGCGAGGTCAGTCCTCCCTGCCACTGTCGCAAACGCTCGCCGAGAGCCGCCAGACCCAGCTTTCTCACGTCAGCGTTGGCGTTTTCCGCCTGCATGCCGGTCACCTCAAGCGCACTGAGTAGCGCCTTGTCCAACCCGGCAACATGCTGTTCTATTGCGTTTACCGCATCCCCCAAGCCACTGGCATCGGCATGCCCGGCCAGAAAGGCGATGATGCCTTGGGGAATCTGTCCATTTCCCAGATCGTCATGCAGCTTGATTACCCAGGCGCTCAAACGCTCAAGTACTGCCCAATCCGTTTTCTGGCGCTGCCATTGGGCACCGAACAACGCGCTACCCAATGCCTCATGCTGGTCATACACCTTCTTGCACTGCTGATAAGTCAGTACCGAGTCCACCAGCTCCAGCATACCCGCATTGGTCTTGGGCAAGGCTTCCCGAACGAGCCCCTGCAGACGCGCCCGGGCAGCACGGAAGCGCCCCGAAAAGATTTTCCACCACTTGTTGCCGTACTCCTGAAGGCTCTGCCGGACATCCAGCAGATCCTGCTCCCAAGCAGCGTCGATCAACTGGCTGTCATGCCGAGTGCGGCACGCCGTCATACGCTCTCCTGCCTCCAGCAGTTCGCGAATGACATCACGTCTTGACTGCCACTCCCCCGTAGATAGCTGGACACCCTCCAGTCGCGGAGCCTCGGCAGCACGCCGTGCAGCCCGGCAAACCACATCCACATCAGACAGGGTGGCGGGCTGAGTCAGCATTAACCGTTCAGAAAGTGCGGCAGTAGCCGCCTGCAACGCGCTGAGATGGGAGCTCGCCAACTGCAGTGCATCATTTGCACTGCTCTGCTCGATAGGCGAGAAGAAGGTGCGCTGACTTCCCCAGAAGACGTTCCGGTCGGGGCGCCCCATTTCCTCAAGGTGAAGCACCAGCTCCTCAACCAACGCTCGCCGCTTTTGCTGCTCGGCAAAACCCCAGTCCGCCATAGGCGCAAAAGAAATGACCGGCAACCCTGCATGAACTCGTTTCAGTTTCAGGTAGCGGCCGAGTACGTCAACAAAGGGCAAACCGCTTGCTCCTGCGGAGGAGCTCACAGCCTCGCAATACTGGTTAAGAGCATCTTGTAGCTCTTTCAAGCTCGCAAGATCCTCCTCACCGACCTTGGTCAGTGGTCGCCCCTGATCCAGAGTACGCCCCAACTCCTTGAGCACAGATTGCTTGGTGGCCTTGTGGCTATGCAACTCAAGGACAGCATCGCCCAGATGACTCTCATCCAGACGACGCTTGACCACCTCGAGCGCGGCCATCTTCTCGGCAACGAACAGCACCGTTTTCTTCTGGCCGATCAGCTCCGCGATGATATTGGTGATCGTCTGCGACTTGCCTGTGCCGGGCGGCCCCTGGATTACCAGATTGGAACCCTCGCGCACCTCCAGAATCGCCTCGGTCTGGCTACTGTCGGCGTCCTTCACAAAACGCACATCGCCCGGCTTGATCACCGAGTCGATGTTTACATCTTCTGCATACGCTGCGGGCCTATCCCCGAAGCCTGAGCCCAGCAGACGCTTCATCACGCCATTGGCGTCCGGTTGTTTCTCTTCCGGCCAGCTCTTCGGGTCAAGATCCTTGAACATCAAAAACTTGCCGAAGGAAAAGAAACCCAGGGCGATCTCGTTACTGGCGACCTTCCAGCGTGACTGCTTGCTGATCACATCAGCCACTTCACCATAGAAGCGCTCAAGACTGCGCTCATCGGTGGCGAAGCTGTCCTCGTCAAACCCGCAGGCGGCCATATCCAGGCCGAAGTCAGTCTTCAGCTTGGCAACCAGAGAAAGGTTCGCCATCAGCTCGTCACCCGAATACTTCAGCTTGAAGGCATCTTTGGCGCCGCTGCGCTCAAGGCTGACCGGCAGCAGTATCAGAGGGGCCTTGCGCAGATTTTCCGAGCTATCCGCTTCGTACCAATGCAAAAAGCCCAGGGCCAGGAACAGCGTGTTCACCCCCTGCTCCTCGATAAAGCCTTTAGCCTCGGTGTGGATCTTCAACAGCTGCAGGAACAGACGCTCATCATCGATGGCCGTCTGCAAGCGGGTATCTAGATGGCGACGGGCCCTGCCTGATTCATCCTCATCGCCCTCGCCAGCGACGCTGGACCAGTCCAGGCTATCCAGTTCGTGCAGCAACTCTGCGTCACTGGCAGTGTCAGCCTCTGCCTCCTCCGGCTTTGTAGCCTTTGCCAGTTCAGCCAGTTTCTTGCGCGCCATCGGCGCAAAGGTCATGGCCTTTTCCTGGCGATAGAGAATGTTAAAAACCTCCTCGGACAGCTCATCGACCACCATCAAGGTCTTCGCTGTTTTGCGGAAGTTGAGCATGTTGTTGCGAAGCCCGATATCCAGCAGCTCTTTACGGCTGCTCTGTAGCTTCTGGCTGATCCCTGAGCTCATAGAAATCTCTTTAATCGCGTTTCGTGTATAGAAAGATGTGCCTAGCTGGCGCGAGCAAATGAGGCGAGGTTCAAAGGTAAAGTCGCTTTCTCCGCATCAACCAAGCAATCGGCATCCAGATCAAAAGGCAAAACCCACAACCGCATATCCTCGCCGAAATCAAACACCGGTAGCGCTGTCCGCAGACCCGACCAATACGGGTATATCAGCACCAGCTGGGGTACACCTTTATCTCGGTACTTATGACCGTAGGCAAAAAGCTGATAGAAATCGCTCTGACTCAAGTCGTAGTTCTTATCCGACTTATGGGTATCCACCCGCTTCCACTTGGTATCGAGAATCCAACGCTGCTCAGCCGTATCGATCAGCAGATCCGGCTTTAAGCAGAACATCCGCCCCTGGTCATGCTCACACAGGTAGGCACGACTGGCCTGGCTGGTTAAGCGTGCCGCAGGCGCCAACTGCTTACGCAGCCAGCCTTCCACGTAACACTCAAACAGCTTTTCCATCGGGAACAGCAGGCTCATGCCGCGCCACTCACCGCTCACCGCCATGGGCATCCGCTGATTGAGGATTAGTTCGCACCAGGGTTTCACAGCCTGGTAATGCGCCATCAGCCGGTCACGGCTCCATGCCCGAAAGTCCTGGTTCACCTGCCGGCTGGCCGGCACCTCCAGCAGCATCGTCCGCAGCTCATTGGCCAGACGCCAGTTGGCGGCGTCCTGCGTGCTTTTGGCCACCTGTTCCAGCGCCAGCTTAAGCAGTCGGTTTTCCGCACGGTCCGGCAGGAACACATCGTGGCGAATCTGGAAATGATGCTGGCGCCCAGGCGGCTGGCGCATCTGCGCCACCACATTGAGCTGACCACGCAGAAAGCGCTGTTCTTCCTCGATACGCTGGTAGTCGAAGCGCACACCGCGCTTGACCAACAAATCCAGCTCCGCCAGAAACTGCGCCATCACCCACTCGCTGAGCGGTGCCTTGAACAGCTCCAGGCTGGCCAGCGAGGCCTCGCGGGGCTTGAGTTGCAAAGAGTGCTGGATCAGCTTGCGCAGCAGTTGCCGCCCTTTCAGCACGCAGTCACCCTGCTCATGGTGCTTGGGCAGAATCTCCAGGCGGGTGCCGCAGGGTGTCTCCAGCACGCCGACATAGGAATCCCATTTTAGCGTCTGCCGCCCATCCACCTGCAGCAGCGTGGCGCCACCACGGCTAAAGCCGGCGCTGAGTTCGCACAGCCAGTCGAAGGCGCTCTGCGACACCTGCGCCAGATCGAGCGAAGGCTCCACCTCAGCGGTGGTCAGCCGGGCGTATTCGCGGATGGTTACCTGCTGGCTGGCCACGATACTCAGCCCAGAATGTTCTGATAGCTGGCCAGCGAAGCAAAAGCGGCATCGTTCAGTTCCCAGCGCTGGTCGCTGAGCTTCTCTGCCACCTGGCTGCCGAACAGCGCCGCCAGGCTCTGCTCACTCTGCGGGCGGCGAACAAAGGGCTTCGTGCCCTTGCTGGCCGCTTGCTGGTCGTTCAACACCCAGCTGATACGCTCCCAATCCTCGAAGAAGTACTCCTGCAACAGCGGCAGAATCTGATTGCGGAAGATCTGCTCCAGCCGGGCCAGGCTGGGGTCATTCTTCAACGGCATAAAGTAGGCATGCCCCAGGCAGTGATCCCGGTCCAGAAGCACCTCGATACGCTGGTTCATGACCCGTAGCAGCTGGCCAATGTTCAGCCCTGCCACCTCGACATCATCCAGCAGTTCGGGGCAAGGCGGCATCTCACGGAATACAAAGCGCCGGCGCAGGGCGATATCCAGGCCGGCCAGTGAGCGGTCAGCCGTGTTCATGGTGCCGATCAGGTACACATTCTTCGGCACGCTAAACGATTCTTTTGAATAGGGCAGCGTCACGCTCAGCGCCTCACCGCCCCCTTCGCGTTTGGACTCCTCGATCAGCGTGATCAGCTCGCCGAAGATGCGCGAAATATTGCCGCGGTTGATCTCGTCAATGATGAGCACCCGGACCTCGTTATCTGGCCCTGCGGAGACAGGTGCCTGACCGCCCTCCAGCAAATGCTCCACTAAGGCAGCCAGGATGCTGTTGTACCCATTGACTAAAAATGGCTCCAGCCCAGAGCCCGAAAGCTTCTCAACCGCTGTTTTATCGCGAATATCCTGTAGCGAGATCTTGTTCGAACGAACCCCCTCAAGCAGTTCATTCAGCAGGCTCATCGAGAAGGGCAGCAAATTGCCATTTGGCTTCTTCAGCTCCAACAGATCAGCCGTTGCCCGCACCACCTGGTAATCACGACCAAATACTTGGCCCGGGAAGAATGCCCCCTTTGGCGGAGCCGCCCCAAGCAACGCCTTTAGCTTTTCGTCATCCAGCGTCGGGCTCCGCAGCTCATACAGCGTCATCTGACTGAACTGCCCATTAAGCAACTCGGTGTGCGGCAGCGAGGGCTGATACTGGCGCAGCCATTTCACCGGGCGCATCTGGGAATAGTCAGCAGCAAAGTCCGGATGTGGCTTGAACTGATAATCGCCGGTCACCTCACCGATGGCGCGCAACTTGAAATTGCCATCGGAGACCACGATCAAATCGCCCACCTTCATCCGCGAGACGAAGGTCGTGACGCTGGTGATGCCGTAGTCCGTAGCCAGGTTCTCCGGCGTAATGCCTGCTTGCGCAAAACGCTCCTGTACCTGCTGGCGAGAGTTGCAACCGGAGAAGTCGATCGCCCCACCGTAGCCCAGCAGCACATAGCCACCTTCCAGGCACTCCTGATAGATGCTGGCGTCCTCACCCAGGGTGTTGCCCAACGACATTTTCCAGATGCGTCGTTGACCGATTTCCGTGGGCGCCTCGGCGCGCTGTGTCACCTTGGCCGCCGCCGCTTCACACAGCGACTTGAACACGCCATCCACCACTTCGTAGCGCAGTTGCCCGCCACTTTCATCAGTGGTCGCCCGCAGACCCTCGACGAAATCTTCATAGCTGAAGCTCTGATGGAAGGTAACGAAGCGAATACGCTCCTGAGCAACCAAGGCGTCAAAGCGCTGTTTAAGCGCCACGCGACTCTCTCGATGTACGTGCAGATAGTCAGGATCGAGCACCTCAAGCGCTGCCTCGACGGTCGCGTAGGTTTTGCCAGTGCCCGGTGGGCCGAAGAGGATCTGATTAAGCGGCACATCGCGCACGGGCATCTCCTTTCTCACATCTTTTACTTGGGGCACGGCGGTCGCATCCTGCTGCCCAGCACGCCTGAAACTCAGCTGGTAATCGAACTCGGCGAGCTTGCTCAGTACCGCTTGATCCCCGGCCTGCAGACCATTGGCAGCGAACAGGCTGTTGAAGCGTGCCTGGATACGCTTGTGCTGCTTCAACACCTGAGTCTGCTCAGTGCGGCCGTCAGGCAAGCGCAGGGTAAACAGGCGCGAAGCCGGCTGATCGCTTTCACCCAGGCACGCCTCAGGGAACAAACGCTGCAGCTTCGGCACACTCAGGTAACCATTGCGAATAGCCCCATCCGTCAGGGTGATTACCAACCGATCAGCCATGTTGTCGTAGTCATCCGGCCAGTAAGCCGCCCTTGCGGGCTTGGGCCATTGCGCGCTGTGGCGGGCTACCGACTCGATCAGCGAATCGACCAGCGCCTCCTCCAGCACGTGCCACTGCTCTCCGCCTTCGCCCGGCACACAAACGCGCGTCAGCTCGGCGCCAACATCCACGCGCAAGCCCAAAGCCACCTGCCAAACACGAAAGTCCTCAGTGCGCCCGGCATGAATCGCCCCAGCTTCGGTAATCCACCAGTCCAAACCCTGCTCATGCAGAGCAAGCGCCAGATCACAAAACGCCAGCGTCGCATTGGCGGTCTGTAAGCGTGCCGCCAGGTCCGCCGCCCCAGCAAAGTGCTCCAGCACCGCCACCCGCTGCTGATGCTGAAGTGCCACTTGCCCACGCTCATACACCGCATCGGCATAGGCCAGCAGCGGCTTGTTACCGCGTTCAGCCAGCAACACCCGATACAGCTCGGCGTGCGTGGTCGGCACCGGCCCTGTCAGCGCCGCCGCCAGGTATTTGCGCAGGTAAATCGGCAGCACCGTCGGCTGCTGGCGGTTCTGGTAAAGAAAGGCAATTTTCCACTTCAGAATCGGCCACAGGTCGATGGCTTCGATAGCCTGCAAGCGCCCCTCGCGTGCGGCCTGGGCGGTTGCAACAATCAAATCGCGAACCCGGGCAAAGGCTACTTCTTCGCTCTGCCCGTAACGGCTATACCAGGCATAGCGCCCATTGGCCGTTACGCCGTTCTGCCCGCTCGGGTCTTTTCCCGTATTGGCGCGCGAGTAGATGCCGAACTTGAGAGACGATCCACCCCAAATAGAGCCAAGAGACTCAAGATGCTTCTCTAACCACCGACAGAATGAATCATCAGCCCCAACCTGGTTGTAGTCTTCAAGAGTTAAGGTCGTTAATTGATCAAGTGGCCAACGCCGTATAAATTTATCCCAGAGAGCCTCGCGCTCCTCAATGGGCTCATTCATCCCTTCGCCCTCAACAACTCACCAAACTCCGCCACCTGAATCTCCGATGCTCCATGCAGCATATCCTGCGCCAGCGCCCGGCGTTTTTCCAGCAGCTGATCCAGCGTGGCTTCGAAGGTCTGCATGCTGTGATCCTTTAACCTTTTATAAATATGACTAATTACACAACTTTTAACGCTCGGGATGCAGACACATCGCGTCATGCACTTCGGCCAGCGCGTGCTGAGTTTTAAGCGCGAGCTGAACGATGCGCGACACCAAACCTTGCTCGCTGTCATCCTGTATTCGCACCCAAGGCTCGGCCGAGGTTGCCCAGTCGCGCTCGCTTTCATGCAATACGCTGTCGCGATTACCAGTGCCAGGGTACCAGGGCCACCAAGGCAAACTGCGGTAACCAGGGCCAAAGGCAACCTCCATCGCCTGAGCGATTGTCTCGGCGTCAATTTCGTTGACGTGGATCGTCTCATCGTTGCGACAAATGCCCCACTCCAGCGAATTTAACCGGACATCACCGAACTCAAAGCACAGCTGCAATTGATGCGCCGGGTGTAGCTTTACCCCAAACCCTGCGTACTTTTGCCCTCTCATCAAAAGCTGCTCTTTCCATACAAGCTCCAAGCCATGGGCTTCGAGTGCTTGCGCCAAGGCCCGGTGAAACTCAGTCAGTAACTGACTTTTCACCTGATCGATGGACAGCGCTACTTTTAACGCCGCCTCCAGGTGCTCCGGCTTTTGCAGGATCACCGCCTTGATTTGCTCAGCCTCGCTCACATCAATCTCTCCATTAATCTGCTGGCGCACATAAGCGCTAAGGGCTTCCACAAACAGCCGCACTTTCGGGGCGCGGGTGTGGCAGGCGCTGTCATCCAGCCATTCGGCAATCTGTAAAAAATCCAGGCGCAAGAAGTTGCCGGTTTGCTCCAGTGCTTCACGCTGTGCCAGGTTCAAGCTGGCTTCGGAAGGTTCCCAGTTGCAGGCATACACCAGCAGCCACTGCCCGCCTCGGGCCGACAGCTGTAGAAAGCGTGCGTAATCTTCCAGCTGCTTGTCCTGATCGGCGGCCCACGGCTTGTTTTCGATGCCGATCACGCCACCGCGAAACTCAAGGTAGATGTCGAGGAAACGGCCGCTGTGGGTGCGTTGTTCCAGCTCAACGCGCAGCAGATCCTGCGGCTGAAAACCAGGTTGCCCCAGTCGCTGCAGCAGGCCGCGCAAAAACAGTTCACCCTGGCCGTGCACGCCTTGGGTATCCAGCAACAAACCGAGGTAGCGCGACAACGCCACCTCGTTATTGCGCAGGTGATCCACCAGGTTAAAGTCCGGGGCCAGCTCTGCGGCGTAGCGCTGTTTGGCTTCGGCCAGGGAGGCTGCACGAATACGCACGGCATCGAGCAGATCGATAATAGTGGCCGGGGTGCTCATGCCAGCGCCTCCTCAACGGCTTGTTCTGCCTCGGGCAGGCGCAGCTGGCCGGAGATCAGGCGTGGTAAGAGGGTGTCGCGGAGCTGGGTGAGGGTTTGGGCTTGCTGCTCATTTTTCTTCAAAATCGCAAACACGGTGCTGATTTGATCCTGAAATGCTGCAGCTACCTGCTTACCGGGAACCAGTATCGGTATTTCACGCACTGTTTTTGAGTTCACAGCATCAGCAATTGAGGAAGTACTGCTCAACCTTGAAAAGTCAAACTGACTCAAATGTAAATAGATGTACTCCGCTGAAAGTGGCGAGTCTGCATCAAGACGAAAATGTGCAATCGCCTCATTGGTAGTCATTTCACCGTCCGTGATTGCGACACGGCCAATGGTCATCTTGAAGCTCATGAGCACTGTGTTGTCGGGTATACGACGAACATTGAATTTCTCTACTGCTTCAGGCGTCAGGTACTCACTGGTCTGGCGTGCGTACACACCTGAAGCTCCCATGTCCCGAATCGACACCCAGCGCACATCACGCAAGTCTTCACTGAACCATTGCGATTCTTTGCGAGGAGGTGTCTTTCCTATGCCGACGGTTGAAACATCAGCCATCGTGACGGCAGCCCACCCCCTCGGCACCAACCCCAGTTCAGACTCTTCGAAGCTATCGGGGAACAGGGCGGCGGTGGTGGCGTCCATGGCTTGGGGTTCGAGCCCTTCGGCCTTGGCGCGCACGGGGTCGAAATCGACGAACCAGGATTTGAACAGCGCCTGGGCGATGGCTTCCAGCGTGGCGTTGGTTTCGCGTAGCAGGGTTATGCGGTCGTCGAGTGCGCGGAGGATCGAACAGATTTTGCGTTGATCCTCCAAAGGAGGAAGGGGCATCTCAACGCGATTCATGTCGCGAATTGGAAGCTGAGGTTGGGCGCTGCCAGAGGTCAGGAAAGCAACTTGATCGTTAAAGTTCTTAGATCGCAAAAACAAGTACAGATAATAAGGATCAATCCTAGCCTGATCAGGCCGAAAAATTACCATCCCAGAGTTAATGCGGATGTGCGAAAACGGCACCTCATCCGAAAAATAAGCAACGTTTCCAACCGTTCCACGCGTTGTAAGTACAAGGTCGTGTCGAACAAGTTTTCCCTTACGGAGGAGCGAATCCTTTTCCTCAGTTATGAAAGCACAATCGGAAAACACGAATCCGCCGAGGGTCACGTTCCCTGCGTTCAGGAACAAACAGTGCCCAGCCGAGGTGAACTCATGTTGCTTCGGATAGTTTGCTCCCCGATCCCCATCGATTACCGTAAACGGAGCTTCAGCAAACGTTGTTGTCTGCCACTCAGAACTCATACCCCAACCCTCCCAGCTTCTGCCGGATCAACTGATCGAGTTCCGCGCCCTTCTGCATCTGCTTACCAAGCTGCTGGGTCAGCCGTTGCATCTTCTCGGCAAAGGCTTCGTCGTCATCCTCTACCTCTTCGGCACCGACATAGCGGCCCGGCGTCAGCACATGGCCGTGCTCGGCGATTTCGCTGATTTTGACGCTGCGGCAGAAGCCGGCGATGTCCTGGTACTCGGCAATCTCGCCACCTACATCCAGTGGCTCGCCTCGCCAGTTAGCGACGGTTTGCGCGATACGTTCGATATCAGCGTCAGTCAGCTCGATTTGCACGCGGCTGACGCTGGTGCCGAGTTTGCGCGCGTCAATAAACAGCACTTCGCCGGGGCGGGCGGTTTTCTGTTTGGTGAGGAACCACAGGCAGGCGGGAATCTGGGTGTTGAAGAACAACTGGCCGGGCAGCGCGACCATCACTTCCACCACGTCGGCCTCGACCATGGCTTTACGAATCTCGCCTTCGCTGTTCTGGCTGGAGCTCATGGAGCCGTTGGCCAGCACGATGCCGGCGCGGCCGTTGGGTTTGAGGTGGTAAAGCATGTGTTGCAGCCAGGCGTAGTTGGCGTTGCCTTGCGGTGGGGTGCCATAGACCCAGCGCGGGTCGCCTTCCAGGCTGCCGTGCCACCAGTCGCTGATATTGAACGGCGGGTTGGCCAGTACAAAGTCAGCACGCAGGTCTGAGTGCTGGTTGCGGATAAAGGTATCCGCCGGCTCCTTGCCCAGGTTGAAGTCGATGCCGCGAATGGCCAGGTTCATCGCCGCCAGGCGCCAGGTGGTGGGGTTGGATTCCTGGCCGTAGATGGACACGTCGCCCAGTTTGCCGCCGTGGGCTTCGATGAATTTCTCTGACTGCACGAACATGCCGCCACTGCCACAGCAGGGGTCATAGACCTTGCCGTGGTGCGGGTTGAGCACCGCCACCAGGGTTTTCACGATGCTGGCCGGGGTATAGAACTGCCCGCCCTTCTTGCCTTCGGCGCTGGCAAACTGGCCGAGGAAGTATTCGTAGACCTGGCCAAGCAGGTCGCGGGCCTTACTGGTGTCATCGCCAAAGCCGATGGTGGAGATAAGGTCCACCAGTTCGCCGAGCTTGCCATCCGGCAATTGGGCGCGGGCGTAGCGCTTGTCGAGGATGTTCTTCAAACGTGGGTTTTCTGCCTCGATGGCGGCCAAGGCATCGTCGATGCGCTTGCCGATATCCACCTGTTTGGCGGCGGCACGAATCGACTCCCAGCGCGCCACTTCCGGCACCCAGAACACGTTGACCTCGCGGTAGTAGTCCCGGTCTTCCAGCTCGGCATTGAGCGCTTCCGGGTCATCGTCGCCAAGGTAGTAGTCGTCGTTTTCATCCAGCAGCTTGTGCGTAAGCTCTTCGCGGCGGCCGGCAAAGCTGTCGGAGATGTACTTGAGGAAGATCAGCCCGAGCACGATGTGCTTGTACTCGGCGGCGTCCATATTGGCGCGCAACTTGTCGGCAGTGGCCCAGAGGGTTCTCTTCATGTCCTCGATGCCGGTGGCGGGCTGCACCTTGGCCACCTTGGCCTTGCTGGCTGCCGCCTCGACGACATAGCTAGCAGATACTTCGGCCACCGCCGGTTCGAAACGCTCGCGCGCCTTGCTCAGCGCCTGAGCCGCCAGGCTGGCACCTGCGGCCTGGGCGCGCAGCACGGAGCCACCACGCCCGCGCCCTTTGACCAATACGCCCTCACCGATCAGCGCGTCGCGCGATTCCCAGAACTGCTCTTCACTCAAGCCGGTGAACTGGCTCTTGAGCCGCTCATAAAGGGCCTGATTGCCGATGCTGCTGCCGTCTTCCGGTACTGCCGCCAGCAACGCCTGTGCCAAATCACTCATGCAAAACACTCCCCATGCCGCCCACCATCAGATGGGCCGGCCAATACTCAAAACTGGTGGCAAACGAACGAGAGGGGGAAACCGGACGGAGGCTCTGAGGCAGGCGCTTGGAGCGCCAGCGCCTTTGGGGGCCATCCCTGGAATACCACGACCTGCCATTCTGCGAAGTTCGTCACCTTATCCACTGGTAGGGCACGGGTAAAGCCGCACCCTGTGCATTTATCGCCACAGTCAGTTCGACGGTACGCACTCGTCCGACATGGGGGTTTTCGCCACATCACCACGCCCACGACAAGTCATGGTGATGCGCATTCCGGACTGCAGACCGGCAGCATAATTGGCATGTGCCTTATCCAGTTCAAACTGCGGCTGCATAAACTGGTTCGCCGAGATGAAGGCCATGAGCATTCCCAGCTCCTTCCGACGAAGTAATCAGGGATCTCTTCGCGTGGTTTGCCGCCAAGAGTAAGGCCCACCATCGACTACAGCCGAGTGCCCCACTATCGGGGCACTCGGCTGCGATCTGACTTCATTTTTCTTTTAGATACGACTGCATCCAAACCCATGATGACCATGGCCATAGACCTTCGTTGCCGCTTTGCAGAGATAGCTTGCCCTGTGAAACAGCTCCACTTGCCCCATAGGCTCATCACGACGGATGCGGTACGTTGCGTTATCGGGTACTTCGACCAAGCCTCGCACAGCGGTAACCGGTAGCCCCAGCGCGCTGGCCCATGCCCCCTCAAGCCGATGAAACATGTTTTGACTCTCGGATTCCAGCTTGCCAAGCGTGTAGAACGCATCCTGATTCAGCAGGATGAGCAGGTGGTAGTGGTGTACTTGGCTTCCCTGCCCCTGCTCCCTGGCCCATACGTAGCGAACCTCACTGGTATGAGCACGCTTGTTCTCCTGAGCGGCCATACGGCGATTGTGTGCAACCTTGGCTTTAAACGATTCGATGAAACTGCCAATCATGGCATTCGCGTAAGCCTGATCACCTAGCTGCACGTGTGCAGGAAAGCGTAGATCGCACCGAAATGCGAATACGCGTGGGTACTGACCAAGAGCACGCTCCATAGTCAATTTAAGCTTTGCCAGATTTTCGTATATGAATGGGCCTTTATCGACCATAACCGGAAGACCTTCGAAGGTCTCATCGTAGTGAAGGCTCAGATTTGTGTTGGATGGATGGCGCTGCATGGCTATTACTCTCACATTGCTCTTCATATCAACAACATGCCGAGTAATTTCTTACTTTCCCCTTAATCTAACTCCTGCCCGGACCATTGGGGTTGTTGCCCCATGGCCAGCCTACGATACTTGTAACTGCTAATAGCAAAGCCTCCCTTCACATGAGTAGGTAATAGTTCCCTAAAACATATTACCCACACAGACAGACTATTGACGCCCTCAACCAAAGACACGCACAGCCTGCAGCTCGGTTTGATGTTAAAAATCACTCGGAGAAAAAACGATCGCAGGGCAGCGCCCATAGCTACCTCAGCTTTTAATTTCCAACTGCTGATCGCGTTCTTCCACTTTACTCACGATCCAACCAATAACCTCGCTTTCCAACCAGCCAACACACCTGTCGCCCAGCGATACAGGTTTCGGGAAAGTATTCTCGGCGATGTACTTGTACACGGTTGACCGACCCAGGCCGGTCATCTTCATGACCTCTTTCAGGCGAATTATCCTCATGAACTGGCTCCTCGCATTCGTTCAGAGGATCAGCGAGCTGAGTATTTTTTCACCCGGACTCCGACAAGGAGCAGTCATCGCAGCCCTGTCACAGGGGATCAGCATGCAGCCAGGACTTTTGCGGCCAGGATACCCCCGGCCGCTTCGTTTGGATTGCCGATAAATTAGGCCCATGCCTGACCAAATCCATGACGAACACCTGCGAGAAATGCCGCACCATCGCACGCAGAAAGAGCCACCTAGAAGCAAGAAAGCCCTTACCGCGTTACACTGTAACGCTACAAGTCACGCAACGCAGTAACGACACAAGTAATGCCTTTATGTCACGCTAAAAGCAACTAGAAAAGCGATGATATACTGTATCTTCAACCCATCAGTCCGGAGGGGTAAAATGTATAACTACCGACAGCAAGGTACGCTGTTCTCTTGGATCAGGAAAAGCTCGCCAG
Source organism: Pseudomonas sp. HMSC08G10 (assembly GCF_001808425.1). NCBI lineage: Bacteria > Pseudomonadati > Pseudomonadota > Gammaproteobacteria > Pseudomonadales > Pseudomonadaceae > Pseudomonas > Pseudomonas sp. HMSC08G10. The sequence continues at coordinate 105,562 of NZ_KV793332.1, forward strand.
AGGATAGGCACTGGGCGCGGGCCTACTTGCTGCGAAAAGGCCTCCCTATTCAAGCCGATGCATTCGAGCCATCCAGCCTCGATCCCTTCTTCCCCGATGATGCGCTTCATAGAGAAATCGACTCACAACTGAGAAACGCTTGGCGCCAAAGAAAGGCCCGACGCAAGCTTTCAGGGCGAAAGGCATATAACTTCGTCTTATCTCATTCAGCCAAACGAAAGCTGGATCAGATAGCTGAGGCAATGTTCAGTTCAATTACTGACGCTTTGAATAACGTTATTGATCACGAACACCGAAGAATTGAAGAGCACGCCCAAAAACTAAAAGAGCTCAAGAAGGAGGAGATTCGACTTAAAAAGCTCAGCAAATCTTTACAGACTATCACTCACGTTACGCAAACGCTGAACGCGACTGAGCGCGCGCTCCAACTCCAAACCATGAAGCTAGTATTAGCCCAGCTGCGACTTGATAACCCGTATGCACAACACGCCCCTTCAGATGCGCTCAAGGAGGAAGCATTGGAGAAATTCCGTAGCGCTTGGCAAGAAATAACAACAAGCATGGGCTTATTGGCCCTAGGACTACCCACCAGGATTCCTGACCTCGAAACTGTCTGGCAAAAGGTGATGAGCGAGAGCCCGGATAACTCCGAAGAAACCTCACGTGCTTTGCTGTAAAGCACCGTCAGAGCTCAGCCCTCCCGCGGAATCCAATTGTACCTTCCGATGCTGAGCACGCTGGCCCACAATGAGTGCTTGTTGGCTGAAATCGAGCAAATGGCACCATGGCTGAGCTGCGGAGCCGTACTACTGACAGGCAATAGCCACCCACCATATCAGCTGGAAGCGACGATGCGCATCCATCTACTACAAAACTGGTACAGAGGCTCTGCAGAGGTATTCCAAATGGTATTCCACAGCATTTTTTAACCGTACTTTATCCTTATAATTCATGACGATACGAAATCAATTCAGATTACCCCGGCCCACCAGACACGTAAAAGGCACCTGATCATCCAGGTGCCTTTTTTTATGCCTGCACGACAGCTACCGGTCAGCCTTCGGCCTGATCCTTCAGATCATCCAGCGCATCCACGATCGCTTCGTCGTTGTCGGACATCGCATCCTGCATGTCTTGCATCATGGCCTTCTGCACCTCGACCACTTTCAGCGCCAGCTCACGACCATCCTTGGAACCCAGGATAATCGCCATCGCTTGCTCCGGGTGCTGGTTGGCGCGGATCATCAGGTCCAGCTCATCGTCATCGAAATGATCGGCATAGACCTCGACCATCGCCTCTTTCAATGCGTCCTGCGGCAGATTCTGGCGTACCACATTGCGAATCTGATCACGCCCAAGCATCGGGTACTGGGTAGCGTAGCCGGACGATGCAATGTCCACGATCACGCCATATTGCTCAGTCAGCCCGGTGGTCTTGATGAGCTCCTCAGCCTTGTCCTTGCTCGAGCCGCAGCCCGTCAGCATGGCCGCACAGGCGGCAGCCATGACCAGTGTCCTTAAATCCATGAGTCCGATGCCCTTGTCTGGGTGAGAAAACAGCGCCTAGCGGCGGTTGAGGTGAAGGCCGACGATAACCACGAGCAGGACGATGACGCCCAGCACCGCGCCAACAGCCGGGAACAGCGCCGCAGGCCAGATCACCCCGCGGCCGAGGTTGTAGGCGAAACTGAAGTGGGAGTATTGGCCGAACAGCCAGGAGTAGAGGGTGTAGATCAAACCGATGGCGAAATAGCCGGCGATGAGTTTTCCCTTGAGCGACATGAAGCTTCCTTATAGATGAGGGCGCCATTGAACTGTTTCAAAAATTATCACCACAGTGATAGCAATTCAATGTCATCCATAAGGCTACCGAGTCGGGAGCAGCGGCGGCGATGCCATCGAAGCTCCCGCTCGGGCTCTTGGATCAACCCATCGAGCGCACGCCCATTTCCCTGCGCGCCTGCCCACGGGTCGTGACGATCCCCAGGAAGGAAATCACCAATGCCAGGCTCAAGGTTGCCGTCACCTCCGCACGGTGCTCCTCGGTGAACATCATCACGCCCAGCGCACAGGCGATGAAGATGATCACTGCCCAGGTCAGGTAGGGGAACAGCCACATGCGGAACTTGAGCTCGGTGCTCTCGCGTTCCAGACGGCGGCGCATGCGCAGCTGGGAAATGGCGATGACCATGTACACCAGCAATGCGATGGCACCGGAGCTGGCGAGCAGGAACTCGAACACGCCCTTGGGCGCGAAATAGTTGAGGATGGCAATGGCCGCGCCGATCAAGGTACTGCCGAACACTGCGGCACGAGGTACGCCGACGCTGTTGGTCTTGTTCAGGATCGCCGGGGCGTCACCGCGCTTGGCCAGGGAGTACATCATCCGCGAGGCGATGTAGATCGAGGAGTTCATGCAGCTGGTCACAGCCACCAACACCACCAGGTCGACCATGAAGGCTGCATTGGGGATGTTCATGATTTCCAGGGCACGCTGATAGGAGCCCACCACGGCCAGTTGCGGATCGTTCCACGGCACGACGGAGATGATCACGAAGATCGACAGGATGTAGAAGGTACTGATCCGCCAGATCACCGAGCGGGTGGCCTTGGCGATGTTGCGCGACGGGTCGCTGGATTCGGCAGCGGCAATCGTCACCGCCTCGGTGCCGATGAAGCTGAACATCACGGTGATGAAGGCGCCAACCACGGCGGACCAGCCCTTGGGCGTGAAGCCACCGTGCTCGGCCATCAGCGTGCTCAAGCCGCTGACTTCGCGATTGGGCAACCAGCCCAGTAGAGCGGCGAATCCAAGACCGATGAAACCGAGAATGGCCGTGACTTTGAGAATCGCGAACCAGAACTCGAACTCACCGTACTTGGCCACGCTGAACAGGTTGGTGCCGGCCAACAGCACGACCGAAAGCAAGGCGAAGATCCAGCTGTCCACCTGGGGGAACCAGGCATTGAGCACGTGCCCGGCGGCCAGGGCCTCGATCGGGATCACCAAGACCCAGAACCACCAGTACAGCCAACCGATGGTGTAGCCGGCCCAGCGGCCGATGGCCTGTTCGGCGTAAGTGGAAAAGGAACCGGTGTCAGGATGGGCGACCGCCATTTCACCGAGCATGCGCATGACCAGAACCACCAAGGTCCCGGCCACGAAATAAGAAAGAATGGTTGCCGGCCCGGCTGCCGCGATGGCATGCCCTGAGCCTACGAAAAGTCCGGCACCGATGATGCCTGCGATGGACAGCATCGTTACATGACGTGGCTTGAAACCTTGTGCAAGGTTGCCATCAGATCCCACGGTGTTCATTGATCTTGTTCTCTTTTTGCTGACACAAGGAAAGGACGGGCAGAGGTAGGCGAACAACTTCTCCTTTGAAAGAACAGTGACACGGCGCATCGCTTACGTGTGTTGTTGAGGTTTTCACGTATCCAGGGCGATGCACCCACAAAATGCAGGGACCACTTTAAGCGGGGGTGGTCGACCAAAAAATGCTCGAAAACGCCCCGCAACTGCTCGATCACGACATGGTGTTTCCATCCATGCCATGGCCAGTAGATTGCCACCTATGTTTGCACAGAATCGCTCTGGAACGGTCGTTCCAGCGCAACAGGGTAGCGCCATCGTAGGTCTTGAAAACGGCGCGGAAGCTGTGGGAGCGGATCTACCCGCGAAGGGCCGCACCAGCGGCCCCCTAACCCGCTCAATAGGTCAGGCAGATCTTGCCGAAATGGCGGTTGCTTTCCTGGTAGCGGAAGGCCTCGACGATCTGCTCGAGCTCGAAGTGCTTGTCCACCACAGGGCGCAGGCCATTGGCGTCGATCGCCCGGATCATCGCCTGTTGTTGGGCGCGACTGCCCACCAGCACACCCTGCAGGCGAATCTGGCGCACCAGCGCCTGGACCAGCGGCAACTGTCCGGCAACGCCGGTGAGGATACCGATCAACGAGACGTGTCCGCCGATACGCGCAGCGATCATCGACTGTTCGAGGGTGGCCGGCCCGCCGACTTCGATCACATGATCGACACCGCGGTTATCCGTGAGCTCACGTACCTTCTCGCCCCATGCAGGGGTACTGCGGTAGTTGATCAGATGATCGGCGCCCAAGGCTTTTAGGCGCTCGAGCTTGGCATCGCTGGAGGAGGTGGCGATCACCGTGGCTCCGGCCAGCTTGGCGAACTGCAAAGCGAAGATCGACACACCACCGGTGCCCTGTACCAGTACGGTGTCGCCCGGCTTAAGGTGGTCATCGCTCATCAGCGCGCGCCAGGCGGTAAGACCGGCGGTGGTCAGCGTGGACGCCTCGGCGTGGCTGTAACCTTTGGGCGCCAAGGTGAAGGCGGTGGCGCGGGCCGTCACCTGCTCACGGGCGTAGCCATCGATACCATCGCCGGGCACAGTGGCGAAGCCTTCCACGTTCGCCTGGCCATCGAGCCAGTCGGGGAAGAACGTGCTCACCACCGAGTCCCCCACCTGGAACTCGCTGACATCCGGCCCGACCGCGACCACTTCGCCTGCGCCGTCGGCCATTGGGATGCGTCGTTCGCTCGGCCCCCACATGCCGCTGACCACGGCGAAATCATGGTAATTGAGCGAGCTGGCGTGCAGGCGCACGGTGATTTCGCCGGCCTGCGGCGCGCGCGCCTCGCTGGTCCCTACCTGGACGTTGTCGTAACCGCCACCGGGTTGCACATAGATGGCCTTGTTGCTCATCACAAAGTCTCCTTGAGGGATCGAAAAACCAACACTGCAGATTAGACTGGTCTGGGCAGGCAGGGTCAGCCGAGCAACAACCTCAGGGCGCGGCAATCGGCGGCATGCCAGTCCGCCAGTTCCGGCCAGGGGTTGTCCGGCAGATTGACCAGGACCGTGCGCGCCCCAGCGGCGCGGCCGCAATCCAGGTCGAAACGATAGTCGCCAACCATCACCAGCGAAGCCGGAGAAACGTCCCAGGCTTGGGCGATCTTCAGCAAGCCGTCGGGGCTAGGCTTGGGCGCGGCTTCGTCACGCCCGAGGATGTGTTCGACAGCAAAGCAGTCGGCCAGGCCGATGGCCTCGAGAGTGACGTGCGCCAGCTCCCGTGCATTGCGGGTCAGGATGCCCAATTGGCAACCCCGTCCGGCCAGTTCGCGCACCAACTCCACCGCCCCTTCAGCCGGCTTGGAGGCAATCGCCAGGTCGCGCTCGTGCTCAAGCAGCCAGGCATGCTTGGCCGCGGCTTCCTCGGCCGGCAAAGCCGCCAGGTGGGTAAGGATGTCGTGCTCAGGCGGTATGCCCAGCGCCTCGCGAATCGCCGCGAAATCGTGCACCGCCACCGTGAGCGTGCCGTCCATGTCGAACACCCAGTGGCGAATGCTGCCCAGGCTCATGCCCAGTCCTCACGATGGCGGATCAAGCCCTCTTGGGCCGACGACGCCACCAACTGGCCGGCGCGGTTGAAGATGCTGCCGCGGTTGAAGCCACGGGCGTTGCCCGCCCAGGGGCTATCAGTGGCGTACAGCAGCCACTCATCGGCGCGCAGGTTGCCGTGGAACCACAGCGAGTGATCGAGGCTGGCAATCTGCATGTCCTTCTGCCAAACCGATTTGCCATGGGGCAGCAGCGAGGTGGTCAGCAGGCCGAAGTCCGAGGCGTAGGCCAACAGGTATTTGTGCAGGGCCGGCATATCCGGCAGCTTGCCGTCGGCACGGAACCAGGCGTACTTGATCGGATCGCCCGGCTTGGGGTTGAACGGATCGCGTTCGGTGACCGGGCGAATCTCGATGGGCTTGGCGCACAGCACCTTGTCGCGAATGCGCTCGGGCAGATGTTCGGCCATGGCGCTCGCCAGCTCGACTTCGCTGGGCAGGTTTTCCGGCCCGACCACATCGGGCATCGGCGCCTGGTGCTCGAAGCCACCCTCGTCGTACTGGAACGAAGCGCTGCACGTGAAGATCGGGTGCCCCTTCTGGATCGCCGTCACCCGCCGGGTGCTGAAGCTGCCGCCGTCGCGCACGCGATCGACCGAATACACGACCGGCATACTGGCGTCGCCCGGGCGCAGGAAGTAACCGTGCAATGAATGCACATGGCGCGCCTCTTCGACGGTCTGGCTGGCCGCCGACAGTGACTGGCCAAGCACCTGTCCACCGTACAACTGACGGAAGCCAAGGTCCTGGCTGCGACCTCGGAACAGGTTTTCTTCGATGGACTCGAGGCTCAGCAGGTCGACCAGGTCGTCCAATACATGGCTCATGGGGGATTCTCCTAGCAAGGCATCACGGCTCTACGGCGCTCTCATGCGGGCAAATGATACAGGGTTTGTCATTCGCACCCTGCATGGCGTGCCATTCAGCCACGCAAGGTCTGTTGCCAACGCGCGCGATCGATGCGGTACAGCACATGAGGGCGCAGGGGGTGGCCGGCGGCCAGGCGGGGATGCTCGAAACTGCCGGCAAGGTCCTGGACCATGCCGATGGCCTGCATGACCTTCTGCGACGGCAGGTTGCCCTCGGTAGTGAACGACACCACTTCATCCAGGTGCAATTGGGCGAAAGCACAACGCAGGCAGGTCCACGCCGCCTCGCTGGCAAAGCCCAGGCCCCAGTGACGCCGGGCCAGGCGCCAGCCGATCTCCACGGCAGGGCCAAAAGGGGCGTCGAAATTGACATTGAGCAGCCCCGTCATGCCGATGAAGGCGCCGCTGTCCTTGCGCTCCAAGGCCCATAGGCCAAAACCGTATTCATTGAAATGCCCACGAATCCGCCCGATCAGCGCCGCGGACTCAAGGCGCGTCATCGGTGCCGGAAAATAGCGCATCACCTGCGGGTCGGCGCACAGCGCGGCGAACTCACGCAGATCGTCGTCCTGCCATTGGCGCAACACAAGCCGTGCGCTTTCCAGTTCGAGGATAGGGGTCATCAGGGTGCTCCGAATTCGCGGTCATGCACTGTACAGCGTAGGCGCCGGCGCGCCTTTGGCACTGTGAATGCAATTTTCACACGCACTTCACCGGCCTCCAACAGCCCGCTTTGCACAATGCCGCCATACGCCGCGGCCCATGGCTGCGTCCTGTCATTGGAGTCAAGCATGCACCCGAGCAACACCTTGCAAAACCCCGCCGTACACACGCCCCCCAAACGACGCCGTTACTCACGCAAGGCAATTGCCGCAGCCGCAGGCCTGCTGTTGACGCTGGCCGGCCTGACAACCTGGCTTTCGACGAGGACGCACATCGTGGACCTTGGCAACGAGCAACAGCTGAGCGACAGCGGGCTGCTGCAGGATTGGGCGCAGGGAACGGTGATCGTGATGATTCGCCACGCCGAGCGCTGCGACAGCGCGCCCGGCCCGTGCCTGGACGACCCGACCGGGATCACCGTCGCCGGTAGCCAGGCTGCGATTCGCGTCGGCCAAGGCCTGCAGCAACTGGGCCTGGGTACCGCCGATCAGTACAGCAGCCCCAAGCTGCGAACCCGCCAGACCGCACACTTCATTCTCGGCCAGGCCGTGCCCAGTGAAGACTGGCTGGAAAACTGCGACAGCCAGTTTCCTGCCGAAGCCCTCGCCCGCAAGCGCCCTGGCCACAACCTGGTGCTGGTCACCCACAACGGCTGCATCGATCACTTCCAGCGTCAATTGCATGTACTCGGGGGAGAACGCGAAAGCGGCTATGCCAGCGCCCTCTTCGTCTCGGTGGACAGCAACGGCAAGGCACGGATCCTTGGGCGCATGAACGAGCCCGACTGGCAGCGGGTGCTGGCCAGCGCCGGCAAGTAGTGCGCGGCGACCCTACGATTGCCGGCGACTGGATACATCGCCTGGACCCTGTGCCGGCGGTGTCTGGCTGCGCACCGTCTGCCCGCGATGGCGTCCCACTGCGACTGCTGGCAAGATCAATTCTTGGCCCTCACCGCGATTCCTTCCATGCCGTTGCCGCTGATCTACCACGACGACTACAGCCCGGACTTTCCACCCGAGCATCGCTTCCCCATGGACAAGTTCCGCCTGCTGCGCGATCACCTGGTCGACAGCGGCCTGGTCACGGACGAGCAATTGCTGCGCCCGGACATCTGCCCCAACGACATCCTCGCCTTAGCCCATGACCGCAGCTACATCGAGCGCTACATGCAGGGCGAGCTGTCCCGAGAAGACCAGCGACGCCTGGGCCTGCCCTGGAGCGAGGCGCTGGCCCGGCGTACGGTACGGGCAGTGGGCGGCTCGCTGCTGACCGCCGAAATGGCCTTGCGCAATGGCATCGCCTGCCACCTGGCGGGTGGCACACATCATGCCCACTACGACCACCCGGCAGGGTTTTGCATCTTCAACGACCTGGCGGTGATCAGCCGTTACCTGCTCGAGGCCGGGCGGGTGCATCGGGTGCTGATCTTCGACTGCGACGTGCACCAAGGCGATGGCACCGCACGCATCCTCCACGACACCCCGGAGGCGATTACCGTGTCGCTGCACTGCGAGCAGAACTTCCCGGCGCGCAAGGCCCAGAGCGACTGGGACATCCCCCTGCCCCGCGGGATGGGCGACACGGCGTACCTGAAGGTCGTGGACGACGCGCTCAACTACTTGCTGCCGCTGTACCAGCCCGATCTGGTGCTGTATGACGCCGGCGTGGATGTTCACAAGGACGATGCCCTGGGATACTTGCAACTGACCGACGAGGGGCTGGCCGCCCGGGATGAACGCGTGATGCGTCATTGCCTGGGTCGGGACATCCCCGTGGTCGGCGTGATCGGCGGTGGCTACAGCAAAGACCGCGAAGCCCTGGCCAGGCGTCATGGCATTCTTCATCACAGCGCGGCGCGGGTGCTGGGTTGTGCACAATGACTGTGGAACCGCCTGTGGATAACCTGCGAGAAAGCCTCTGCAGGCCTTTAACCGTCTGACCCACAAGGACCTGATCATTTTCTGATCAGTGCTTGGACAGGCCTCGCTGGGGTAGAATGCCGGCTCTTTTCCACAGCCTGCCGCCCACCATGTCCGATCAACATCCCGCCTCCCCTTCCCTCGTCGCCGTCATCGGTGGCGGCCCCGCCGGCCTGATGGCGGCCGAGGCATTGGCCAATGCCGGTCTGGCGGTGCAGGTGTTCGATGCCATGCCATCAGTGGGCCGCAAGTTCCTGCTGGCCGGTGTTGGCGGCATGAACATCACCCACTCCGAGCCTTACCCCACATTCATCTCCCGTTATGCCGAGCGCCAGGACGCAATCGACGCGCTGCTGCACGACTTCGATGCCGACGCCCTGCGCCAGTGGATTCACGGCTTGGGCATCGACACCTTTGTCGGCACCTCAGGTCGGGTGTTCCCCCGTGACATGAAAGCCGCACCGCTGCTGCGCGCCTGGCTCAAGCGCCTGCGCGAGCGCGGTGTGGTTATCCACACCCGTCACCGCTGGTTAGGCTGGAACAGCGACGGCACCTTGCGGATCGCTTATCCACAGGGCGAGCTGCGGGTGCGAGCCGATGCCGTGGTGCTGGCCCTGGGTGGCGGCAGCTGGGCACGCCTGGGCTCCGACGGTACGTGGCAACCCTTGCTGGCTGAGCGGGGTGTGGATATCTCATCGTTGCAGCCGAGCAACTGTGGTTTCGAGGTTCAGGGCTGGAGCCAACTGCTCAGGGACAAGTTCGCCGGCGCACCGCTGAAGAATATTGCCCTGAGCGTACCCGGCAGCGCCCCGCGCAAGGGCGAGTTCATCCTCACCGCCCAAGGCGTCGAAGGCAGCCTGGTATATGCCTGGTCGGCAGCGGTGCGCGAGGCCATCAACCGAGACGGCCGGGGCAGGCTGCTGCTCGACCTACTGCCGGACCGCCCTGTGGATAAAATCGCCCAGGCGCTGGCCAAACCCCGTGGTTCTCGCTCGATGGCCAAGCACCTGCAAGGCCAACTGGGCATCGATGGGGTCAAGGCAGCGTTGCTGCGGGAGCTGACCGATCAAGCGACCTTCGCAGATCCCCAAGTGCTGGCCCGGGCGATCAAGGCCTTGCCGATCGAACTGGTGCGGCCAAGGCCACTGGATGAGGCGATCAGCAGCGCCGGTGGCGTGCGCTTTGAAGCGCTGGACGGCGGACTGATGCTCAAGCAACTGCCCGGGGTTTTCTGCGCAGGGGAGATGCTCGATTGGGAGGCGCCAACCGGCGGATATCTGCTGACGGCCTGTTTTGCCAGCGGATTACGGGCAGGCAAGGCGGTGGTGGATTGGCTGGCTCGGTGTCGTTGAAACGTTGAGGGGGCCGCTTTACGGCCCCCCAGGCCTCACGGCTTGCGCTTGCGCGGCCCGCTGTTGAAACTCGGCACCTTGCGCACCGGTTTGACCGAAGGCTCCGAGAAACTCGACTCGGCACTGTCCATCCAGCGCCCCAGGCCACGCTTGGCGCTGTTCTCCTTCGGTTTCTTGGGCTTTTTCGGCTTCTTCACGACCTGGCCACTGGCATCGGTCATCGGCACGCGGTGATCGGGGATGAAGTCCGGTTCTTCGTGACGCGGCAAGGTCTGGCGAATCAAGGTCTCGATGGCCGCCAGCAATTGCACTTCATCGGCACACACCAGCGAAATCGCCTCGCCCTTGTTTCCTGCACGTCCGGTGCGCCCGATGCGGTGCACATAGTCTTCGGCCACGATCGGCAGATCGAGGTTGACCACCAATGGCAAGTCGTCGATGTCCAGGCCACGGGCAGCGACATCGGTCGCCACCAACACCTGGATCTCACGGGCCTTGAAGGTGTCCAGTGCCCGCTGGCGGGTGGCCTGCGGACGGTCACCATGGATACCGTCGGCATTGACGCCCTCGGCGAGCAACCGCTCCACCAACTGGTCGACACCATTGCGGGTCTTGGCAAACACCAGCACCTGCTTCCAGCGCTGCTTGCGCAGCAGGTGACAGAACAGGTCGGCCTTACGCTTTTTGTCCACCGGCACCAGCCACTGCTTCACGGTGCTGGCCGTGGTATTGCGCGGACTGACTTCGATGCTCAGCGGATCATTCAACGCAAGCCCGGCCAGCATGCGGATCTGGTCGGAGAAGGTAGCGGAGAACAGCAACGTCTGGCGTTTGCGTGGCAAGGCGGCATAGACCGCCTGCAGCTCCTCGGCAAAGCCCAGGTCCAGCATGCGATCAGCCTCGTCGAGCACCAGGGTCTGCACCTGGCCGAACTTGACGGCGTTCTGGCGGAACAGGTCGAGCAAACGCCCCGGAGTAGCCACCAGCAGGTCCACGCCACGACGCAGGCGCATCATCTGCGGATTGAGACTGACGCCGCCATACACCGCATAGGTGCTCACCGGCAGGTTCTCGGCGTATTCACGGATATTGGCATGGACCTGCTCGGCCAGCTCGCGCGTTGGCACCAGCACCAAGGCACGGATCGAGTTGCTGGCGACCTTGGCGCCTTCCAGGGCCAGGCGTTGCAGCACCGGCAAGGCAAAGCCGGCCGTCTTGCCGGTGCCGGTCTGGGCCGCGGCCATCAGGTCGCGGCCGGCCAGCACGGCGGGGATGGCCTGGGCCTGGACGGGGGTTGGGGTGGTGTAGTCCAGGTGCTGCAAAGTGCGCAGCAAAGGTTCGATCAGGCCGAGTTTGGCGAAATTCATGGCAATACCGTCAGGGGGTTCAGCGAAGGCGGCAGTTTACCGCAACCGACGCTGCCCCTGTGGACGCTTTGCCGCGCTCACGATACCTCGAGGTTACTTGCACACCTGCTCTTTGAGCGGCGCTGGCGGCTCGGGCGCCTTGCGCCACTGCGGCAAGCCGATCAGCACCACCGCGCCGATGATCACCGCCATGGCCACACACTCCTCCGCGCCGATGCGCTCACCTGCAAAGATGATTCCCAGCAGCACCGCCACCGCCGGGTTGACGTAGGCATAGCTGGTGGCCGCGGCCGGGCGCACGTGCTTGAGCAGGTACATGTAGGAACTGAAGGCCAGGATCGAGCCAAAGAACACCAGGTACGCCAGCGCACCCCAACCGGCTGCGGTCGGCATCTGGGTCAGGCGCTCGCCACTGAGCGCGCTGCCGATCAACAAGGCGGCGCCGCCAACGAGCATCTCTGCGGCACTGGCCATCGCCCCCTGGGGCAAGGGCAGGGTCTTGCTCCACACCGAGCCAAAGGCCCAGGCCGCAGCCGCGAACAGAATCAGCGCCGCGCCCATGGGGCTGGCCTGTAGGTTCGAGCCCATGTTGAGCATGCCGATGCCCACCAGGCCCAGGGCGATGCCCGCCCATTCAAGCCGCGAGTTGCGATGACCGAACAACAGGCCAAACACCAGGGTGAACAGCGGAACAGTGGCCACCGCCAGGGCGGCGACGCCCGATGCCACACCGGCATGCTCGGCCAGAGTCACACCACCATTGCCGCAACTGAGCAGCAAAAAACCGATCGCTCCGGCCGCCCGCCATTGTGGCCAGGTCGGCGCCGGCACTCCCCGCCAACGCAAGAACCCGTACAGCAGGCTGCCCGCAATGACAAAACGTACCCCAGCCATGAGCATCGGCGGCCACGACTCCACACCGATACGGATGAACAGGTAGGTCGAGCCCCAGACCAAGTACAAGGCCAAAAAGGCACCAATGAGCAACAACGGGAAGCGACGGGAGGCAGACATGGGAAAACACTCGAAATCCGTTTACGGGTGACTTAGTTTAAGAAGGCGCCACCGCAAATTTAAGTTACAAAACGGCTTTAAATGACCGAAACACTTTGCAATGCATGGTTGTGCAGGGGCTTTACCATCGATTGCAAAGCACACTGGAACCCTTCATGGACAAGTACGACCGCATGCTCCTTGCTGCCCTGCTGGAAAACGGCCGGGCCACCTACGCGCAACTGGCGCGCCAAGTGAACCTTTCAGCACCCGCCGTAGCCGAGCGAGTCGCCAAGCTCGAAGCCAGTGGAGTGATCACCGGCTATGCCGCCAAGGTGGATCTGGAGAAAATCGGCCTGCCGATCCAATGCGTGATCGAACTGCGCTTGGCCAGCCACGGCACCCAACAGGCATACGATGCGCTGACCCGCATCCCACAGCTCACCGAATGCCATCGCGTCACCGGTGACCCCTGCGTGATCATGCAAGCGGCGGTAGCGTCGATGAACGAGCTGGAGGCGCTGATCAACCAGGTATCGCAGCTGGGGTTCACCAAGACATCAATCATCCTGTCCAGTGCGGTCGAGCGGCGAGTGCCGCTCGATCATCTGGAGGGCAACGGCAGGAAGCCCTGAGGCGTTCCAGCCTGCCTGCCTCAATGGCGCAACAGCAGGCGCCCTTCGATCGGTACATATCGGCTGGCCGCCCGGATCAGCGACAACGCGGTAAGCCCAGGAACCCCATAGACCACCGTCTCGACACCATGACGTTGGCTGGCCCGTTCCATCAGCAGATCGAAGTCGCCATCGCCGGAGGCCAGCACCACCTGATCGACACGGCTGGCGGCATCGATCACATCGAGGGTGATACCCACGTCCCAGTCGCCCTTTGCCGAACCGTCGCTGCGCTGGATGAAGGGCTTGAGGCGTACCTCGAAGCCGAGGTTGCGCAGGATCTGCTGGAACTGTTGCTGCTTGCTGTCGCCGCGGTCGATGGCATAGGCCACCGCCTCGACGATTTGCCCCTGGCTGCTGACATCAGCCCACAGCGCGGCGTAGTTGAAATGACAGCCATGCACCTGGCGCACGGTGTAGTAGAGGTTCTGCACATCGGCGAACAGCGCGATCTTCTTCACCATGACCTCTCTGGCAATTGCGCGGGTAACGAAGACTGCCCGTGGGATCGGCCTCGTTTCGCGAAAGGGGCGCCGTGTGCGCCCCCAAGTGCAGCCAGTATGCCAGAGGCCTCAGATGAAGGTGTCGTCGTCGGAGAAGAAGCCACCGCCATCGCTACCGTAGTCGCTGTCCATGAAGCCGCCCTGGTCGTAGCCATTGTCGGCCACCTGCTGCTGGCTATCCTGGTCGTTCCAGCCGCTGCTGTCGCTGGCCGGGGCTGGCTCCTCCTTGATCACCTCGACCACCTCCTCAGGCTGGGAATGATGGTTGAACAGGCTGCTGATACCTTGCGCCAGCAACACACCACCAGCCACGCCCGCGGCGGTCTGCATGGCGCCGCCAAGGAAACTGCTGGCCCCACTGCGGGCTGGTGCGGCATTGAAACCCGGCTGCGCTTGTGGCTGGGCGAAGCCCTGAGCCGAGGGTTCACGCCAACCGCCGGCAGGAGCCGCCGGTGCGGCCTGACGCTGTGGCTGCGGCGCGGGTACAGGTTCACGGGAGCCGGAGCCAAACAAGCTCGACAGGAAGCCGCCGCCCGTACTGCCGCTTCGGCTGGCCTCGGCTTGCGCCTTGGCTTGCTTGAGTTCGGCCTCGAGCTGTTTGTTCTGCTCATCCAGGCGCTTGATCGCCGCCTCCTGGACCAGGATCGCCTGGGCCATGTAATAGGCCGCTGCCGGCTGCTGTCGCAGGTGCTCCTCGATACGCGCCTGGGCCTGGGGATCACGGGCCTGGCCTGCGTCCTCGGCTTGCTTGATGCGACTGAACAGGCCGTCGATCAGGGTTTGTTCTTCAGTGTTCATGGAGCTACCTCGTGCGCTGGGCAATACATCGGATAGCGTCAAAGATGGGGCTCGCCGGCCGGGGATTCAATCGACAAAACAGTGAAACTTTTTTCAGCCAGGGGTGGACTGGGCTAAAGTTACGCCCTGCTTTTTCTGCCATGCGATGTTGACCCGATGAATCCGCTGAGCGTTCTGCGCGACTCCTTGTATTTCTTCCGCCGCCACCTGGTGAGCATTCTCCAACTGTGCCTGCCGCTGGTGGTCCTCGAGGCTTTGTGTACTCAACTGCTGTATCGCCAGTTGGGCGACCAGGCTTCGGCGGGCTACGGCATGCTGGTCAGCCTGCTGTTCTACCCGCTGTACAGCGCCGCATTGATCCTCTACATGGATACCCGCAGCAACGGCCAGGACATCGCCAAGCGCAACCTGTTCGCCCGCGCCGTGCAGCTGTGGCCATCGCTGGCGCTGCTGATCCTGATCAGCTCGCTGCTGATCATGGCGGGCCTTGCGCTGTTCATCTTCCCGGGCGTGTGGATCATGATCAACCTGGTGTTCGCCGAGTACCTGCTGGTCTTGCGTGGCCTGCCGGTGGTTCAGGCCATGCGCGAAAGCGCCAGGATGACCACCGGGCATTTCATGCGCATCTTGGTCTGTGTCGTTGCAGTTCTGGCACCGCTGTGGCTGCTCGACGGCTTGCTGCTGATGGCCTTCCCCGAGCCGCAGCCGGGCGTGCAACTGGCACTGGATAGCCTCAGCGGTTTCCTGCAACTGTTCAGCAGCGTGGTGCTGTACCGCCTGTTCATGCTGCTGGAGAATGACGCGCTCGCCTGAGCCCTCAACGAGTGAGTCTTCTCAGGGAACGACTTCGATCTGCTGCTCAATCAGCGAACCTCTAGAGTGACCCATCCCCTGTCGATGGACAGGGGATGGCAATCCACACTCAGAGGATGAACGCATGAGCGACAACACTGCTATACCGAGCTGGGCGGACGAACGCTCCTTCTCGGCCCATCTCTTCGCGCTCGATGGCGCCCAGAAGATCCCCGTCAGCCATCTTTCCCAGTTCTATGCCCCGCTAGGCAGCACCGGCGCCCTTCAACAGGGGACGACAGACGACGGCTGGCTCAGGTTGAACCACGCGCAGACAGCCATAACGCTGCGTTTCCACTATCACTCCCAGACCCTGAACCGGTTGAATTTCATGCTTTCGCTCGACAGCGACCGGAACCGAAAACTGGGTATCAGCCGCAACGGTTACCTGGGCCTCTACAAGTATTCGAACATCGATGACTTCTGGAAGGTCGAACCTCTGGCCTGGAGCGAAGACACCCTTCACTGTCGCATTCGTGACCACCAGGGCCAGCAAGTGAAAGTGCTGGCAAGCTCGCCTCACCACCTGACGGTCAGCAAAGGGAACATCCTCGAGTTCTTGGTAGTACGAACGTCGTAAGCTGGCCGACCGACGAACGGCTCGGTTATGCTGGCGCGACCTGCACCGACAAGCCGAGCCGATGATCCGACTACTGCGCAATGTCTTGCTCTCCCTGCTCTTGCTGTTGCCCCTGCTCTGGCTGTTCGCCGACTACCTGGGCTGGCAACCTTCCCCCCGCGAACCGCTGCCGATCGCCTGCCAAGGCAGCCCCCAGTCGCTGCAACCTGGCCAGCCCCTGAAGGTCATGACCTGGAACGTGCAATACCTGGCCGGCAAGCGCTACGTGTTCTGGTACGACCAAGGGCAGGGCAGCGACACCCGCCCCAGCGCAGAAGACCTGGCCTTCAACCTCGACGAAGTCACCCGCGTGATCCGTGCCGAAACGCCGGATGTCGTCCTGTTGCAGGAGCTGGACAACAACGCCAAGGCCACCGGCTACCAGGACCAGTTGGCGCTGCTGCGTGAACGCTTGGCCGACCTCTACCCCTGCACCGTTCAGACCTACGAGTGGAAAGCCGATTTCGTGCCTGACCGGCATATCTTCGGCAGTGTTGGCCGCACCCTGGCCACCCTCAGCCGCTACCCGATCGAAAAGGCCGAGCGCCTGCAACTGCCCAACGCCGCGGACAACGCCCTGACCCGCCTGCAACGGCCCCAGCCGGCACTGCTGGTCAGCTACCTGCCGCTGGCTGACGGGGGACGCCTGGCGGTGCTCAACACCCGGCTCTCGCCCTACCAGCCCGGCAGCGACTTGCAACGCCGACAGGTGGAGCATGTGGCCAAGGTGCTTGATCGCCTGGAAAGCCAAGGCACGCCCTGGTTGATCGGCGGCGACTTCAACCTCCTGCCCCTGGGACAATACCGTCGCCTGCCGCCGGCACTGCGCGGCAACTACCCTGCCGACAGTGACCTGCACCTGTTGTGGGACAAATACCCGATGATTCCCAGCAACGCCGAAGCCAGTGGTGCCGAACGCGCGGCCTGGCTCACCCACTTCCCCAACGACCCCGCGGCCAGTGGCCCGGATCGCACCCTCGACTATCTGCTGCACAGCCCGCGCCTGCAGCGTATTCAGGCCCAGGTACTGCAACAGGACACCTTGCAGATTTCCGACCACCTGCCCTTGAGCGCGGTCCTGAAACTACCGGCCCCACGGCGCTGAGCAGGCGCTCAGGTCCCCCTCGGCTTGGCCCGCGCTGTCGCTTCGGCCACCAGCGGGTCATCGGGCCAGTAGTGCTTTGGGTAACGCCCTTTAAGGTCTTTCTTCACCTCGGCGTAGGTAGTACGCCAGAAGTTGGCGAGATCCTGGGTCACCTGCACCGGGCGGCGCGCCGGTGACAGCAGGTGGAGCTTGACCTGCTGGCGGCCCTGGGCGATGCGCGGCGTGTCGGCCAGCCCGAACAACTCCTGCAAACGCACAGCGAGGATCGGCGGATGCTCGCTGTAGTCCAGGCGAATATTCGAGCCGGAAGGAACCGTCAGGTGCGCAGGGGCCAGTTCCTCCAGACGCTGGGGCAGCGGCCAGGGCAACAGGTTGCGCAGGATCGACGGCAGGTCCAGCTGGGCAAAGTGGCTAAGGCGAGACACTTTGCCCAAATACGGCTGCAGCCAGCTTTCCAGGCTAGCGAGCAGGGCCTCGTCACCCAGATCGGGCCACTCGCTGTGGCCGTCCTTGTCCAAATCCAACTGACGCAACAGCGCGACCCGCGCCTGCCATTGACGCAGTTCAGGTGTCCAGTTCAGCAGGTTCAAACCCTTGCGTCGCACCAGGCCCAGCAGCGCCTTGGCGCGGGCCTCGTCATCCAACCCTGGCAAGGGTTCGCGACTGAGCACCAGCTCGCCGACCTTGCGTTGGCGCTCGGCGCGCAGCACCTGCTCGCGTTCGTCCCAGTCCAGGACATCGAGTGTCTCCACCTGATCGGCCAGCACCCCCTCGAACAGGCCCGGATCGAACTCGGCTGCCAGGTAGATGCGCTCCTCGCGCTGCCCCTGACGGCTGCCCAGGTCCGCGATGACCAGCCAGGGACACTTCATCAGCGCATCCACCTCGGCGAACAGCGCCGCGCGTCCATTGGCCAATCGGTACTCGGCGCCCCCCTCGCGCCGCTGCTGGGCCACCCGGTCGGGATAGGCCAGCGCCAGCAATGCCCCCAACCAGCGGGGGTGATCAACATCGACGACAGCAGCGCCACGCATGCCGCGCAGCAGGCCCCGGTACTGGCGCGCCAATTGCCGGGCGCGCTGCACGCCCCCCTGACTACCACGGGTCGCTTTAGTCTCGCCGCTGAGCAGGGCCAACCGGCTGTGCAGGTCGGCGCCTGCCCCGCGCAGGATGTCGCGCTCACCGAGCAGCGCGGCCACATCGCAGGCCATGTCGGCCAGGCCCAGTGCCTGGCCACGCAATAGCAGATGGGCGATGCGCGGATGCGCAGGTAGTTCGGCCATGGCTTGGCCGTGTTCGCTCAGGCTCTCGCGACTGCCCGGCTTGAACGCCCCCAACCGGGCGAGCAGGTCGCATGCCTGGGCGTGGGCAGCGCTCGGGGGTGGATCCAGCCAACGCAACTGATCGGGCCAGACACCCCAGCGCGCCAGTTGCAGGGCCAGACCGGCCAGATCGGCCTGGAGGATCTCGGCGCTACCGTGGGCCGGCAACTGATCGTGCTGAGCCTCGGACCACAGCCGGTAGCACACCCCAGGCTCCAGACGCCCTGCTCGACCGGCGCGCTGGGTAGCGCTGGCGCGAGAAATGCGCTGGGTCTCCAGACGCGTCATGCCGCTGCCGGGGTCGAACCGAGGAACACGCGCCAGACCGGCGTCGATGACCACGCGCACACCGTCGATGGTGAGACTGGTCTCGGCGATGTTGGTGGCCAGCACCACCTTGCGCAGGCCCTTGGGCGCAGGCTCGATGGCGGCGCGCTGAGCATTGAGGTCGAGTTCGCCATGCAATGGGCACAGCAGCACGTCCGAGCGTTCGCCCAATGCCTCTTGCAGCGACTGATGGACCCGACGAATCTCGGCCTGCCCCGGCAGAAACACCAGCAGGCTGCCGGGCTGTTCGGCCAGCGCCTGGAGCACGCAATCGACCACCCGCGGCTCGACGAACTCGCCTGGCTGATACGGCCTGCTCCAACGAATATCCACAGGGTGCATGCGCCCCTCGCTGCTCACTACCGGGGCATCGTCGAGCAGGCGCGACAGCCGCTCGCCTTCCAGGGTGGCGGACATCAGTAGAATCTTCAGCGGCGGCTCATCGCGCAGCAGTTCCCGGCCATTGAGGCTCAACGCCAAGGCCAAGTCGGCGTCCAGGCTGCGCTCGTGGAACTCGTCGAAGATCAGCAGACCCACCCCCTCCAGCGCAGGGTCGGCCTGCAGGCGACGGGTGAGAATGCCTTCAGTGACGACCTCGATGCGAGTATTGGGACCGACCTTGCTGTCCAGGCGGATGCGGTAGCCGACAGTCTCCCCGACCTTTTCGCCCAGCTCGCTGGCCAGGCGCTCGGCCGCCGCCCGTGCCGCCAGACGGCGAGGTTCAAGCATCAGGATGGTCTGCCCGGCCAGCCAGGGCTCATCGAGCAGGGCCAAGGGTACGCGGGTGGTCTTGCCGGCGCCGGGCGGGGCTTCGAGCACAGCCTCATCGCGCGCGCTCAAGGCTTGACGCAGAGCGGGCAGTACGGCATCGATTGGTAATGAAATCATGGTGGTCCTCGAACAATCGTCCGAGTATAACGGCGAACCGAGCCTGCCTTATCATGGTCTTAAACATCAGGACCAGGCGACCGGCCTGGTCCTCGTTGGTCACTTTGCGGAGATCCCAATGCGCATCCCTACCCGCATCATCGGTGGCGCGCTCATCGTCACCCTGCTCACTCAACTGACCGCCTGCGGCACGCTGTTCTACCCCGACCGGCGCGGCCAGATCGAAGGTAAGATCGACCCCGTGATCGCCGCCCTCGACGCTGTGGGTCTTCTGTTTTATGTGATCCCCGGCCTGATCGCCTTCGGCATCGACTTCGCCACGGGGGCCATCTACTACCCGCCCGGCGTCACCGCTCACATAGACCCGGCCAAGCTCAAGCCGGCCATCGACGCCGATGGCCAAGTCGACAAGGCCAAGCTGCAAGCTATCCTCGAAAGCGAACTGGGCCAACGCCTGCCGCTGAACGATCCTCGGCTGATCCAGCACCGGGGCAGCGTCGAGCAGTTGGCCGCCTATGGCCTGGTACCGGCCGCCTGATCCAGGGAACGCACCTGCGGCATGACTTCGAGCGCCGAACACCAACGTCTGCTACGCCTGGCCACGCGCGCGTCCCTGGCCGTGGCCACGATCCTCGTCGTGAGCAAGGCGGTCGCCTGGTGGCTGAGTGATTCAGTCAGTCTGCTGGCCGGCCTGACCGACTCGGCCCTCGACGCCGTCGCCTCCTTCCTCAACCTACTGGCCGTGCACTACGCCCTGCGCCCGGCCGACGACGATCACCGCTTCGGCCATGGCAAGGCCGAGGCGCTGGCCGGCATGGCCCAGGCGCTGTTCATAGGCGTCAGTGCGGTGCTGATTGGCGTGCAGGCGGTCGATCGCCTGCAATCGCCGCAACCGCTGGGCGATACCGCTGCCGGCATCGCAGTGATGCTGCTGTCGCTTGTCCTGACCCTGGCCTTGCTCACGTTCCAGCGCAAGGTCATCCGCGCCACCGGCTCCACCGCGGTGCGCGCCGACTCGCTGCACTACCGCTCCGATCTGCTGCTCAATGGCAGCATCCTGCTCGCCCTGATGCTGGCGCGCTTTGGCTGGCCACAACTGGATGCCTTGTTCGGTCTGGGGATCGCCCTGTATATCCTCTGGAGCGCCGTGCAGATCGCCCGCGAGAGCACGGCGATCCTGATGGACCAGGAGCTGCCGGCCGATATCGGCGAGCGCATGCTCGAACTGGTGTGCGCCATCCCCGGGGTCAAAGGCGCCCACGACCTGCGCACCCGAGTATCGGGCAACCGATGGTTCGTCCAACTGCACCTGGAGCTTTCCGGCGAACTCAAACTGCATGACGCCCACGAGTTGTGCGTGCAGGCATCAGCTGCCATCCGCCAGCGTTACCCGCGAGCGGACGTAATGGTGCATGCCGATCCGGTGTAACCCGTCGATCAGGTCCGCAGCCTTCAATTCACGCTGTAGTCCCGGGCACTGAGGCAATCGGCCAGTACCCGATGGTAGGCATCGGCCACATAGGCCGGTGGCGCGACGGCCGCCGCGGCCGGATCGAAACCGGACTGCTGCACGGCCTGACGATGACACTCATAACGGTCCTGGTTCTGCTGCCGAGGCGTTTGCCCGGACAACGGATGGGCGATCACGTCATATCCGGTACTCAACTGCGGCCCCGGCGCGGGCAGGGTGTTGGGGGGATTGACCACCACATATTCCTGGCTGTCGCTCAGGTATTGGTAATAGGTGTTCGAGACCTGGAAAAACAACGTGCCATCGAACCAGACCTCCTGGGCGTAGACCGGCAGGTAGCCGACCCGCACGCCATAGGGTGGCCTTACCAGCACATACGCGCCGCCTTGCGGGCGATACCAGTAGCCGCTGGAATAGTAGTAGTCCTGCCCCTGATGGGGCACCTTCCAATAACGATCCGGGAAGTGGTCGATCCTGTGTCCGGGATGGTACTGCGGGCCAGGCCCCCAGCCATCGCCATGGCCGTCGGGACGCCCGGGCCAGTCTCCACCTGGACGCTGGCCAGGCCCACCCGCTTCCCAGTGATAGCCGCCATTGCGCCGGGGGATGTCCTGGTAATACCCCTGGCGCGGCGGCTGGGTCTGGCGCACCTCGTCACGCGAATTGAGCGGCGAGCGACCCATGGTCGCGCCGTTGGGGTCCTGCGCGCCCTGCCCCTCGCCTGCCCCTTGGGCCCATGCGCCCAGGCTGACGCCCAGGCCAAGCAAACCAACACCTGCCCATTGCCGGATGCGCAACCTCATGTTGCCCTCTCGATGGTAAGAACTTCATTGGAACTGCATGCAGTCTATCGCGGCGAGGGCAGATGCAGATGATTACGGGCATGAAAAAAGGGAGGCCATGAGGCCTCCCTTTGGGAATTGTCGTCCGTGCTCGGCGCTTGTGGCGTCGGCTCACCTCACATCGTCTTCTGGACGGTGCGTAGCCCGGGGGCCTGGCGGATCCTGTTGGATGGCTGGCCGCGACGGCCTTCCTGAGGCCGGTCGCCGTGGACTGTTGTCCGGGCAGTGATTCTGTTGGTAACGATACGGGAGGCGGCGGAGCAGAGGATTGCGAATATTGCTCAGATAAATAGCACTTGCGCAATTTTTAACCCTGGATTGATAATTCGCAGCAATCCGAACAGAAAAGGCCATTTCCATGAGCAAGCTCGACCGCTATGACCTGAGCATCCTTGCCGAATTGCAGCGCGACGCCCGCATCTCCAATCAGGAGTTGGCCGAACGTATCGGCTTGTCCCCCTCCCCTTGCTCACGGCGGGTCAAGCAACTGGAAGACGACGGCTACATCTCCCGCCAGGTAGCCTTGCTGGACCGCAAGAAGCTCGGCCTGAGCCTGACCGCCTATGTGCTGATCGGCATGGACCGCCACACCCCCGAGCGCTTCGAGACTTTCGAGGCCGCCATTCGCAACCTGCCCCAGGTGCTCGAATGCAGCCTGGTCACCGGGATGGATGCCGACTATCAACTGAAAGTCGTGGTCCCGGATATGGACCATTACCAGAAACTGCTGCTCGGCAGCCTGACTCGCATCGAAGGTGTCACCAGCGTGCGTTCGAGCTTCGTGCTCAACCAAGTGCTGGCCAGCACTGAACTGCCGTTGACGCATCTGCGCTGACCGTCCCCTGCCGCCCCGCTTATAATCGGCGCTCAGCCTGCCTGGAGAACACTGATGGATCCCGCTGTATTCGAAGAGTGGATGATGATCGTCCTGGTGACCGTGCTGATCGGTTTCATGGGGTTCATCGTCTGGGACCTGGCAAAGAAGTCCAAGGCAGGCCGCTTCGGCACCTTGATTCTGTTTTTCGTCCTGGGCCTGGGTGTGCTGGCCTTCATCATCAAGAGCGTGGTGGTAGGGTTCCTCGAAGGGGTCTAGCCCCACAGGGAGGAGCGCTGGCCAGAGACTGCGATGGGCAGCAGCCGCCTAACGAAGTAGCTTCGGCGCAACCTCCCGCCAGCACCCTTGCTCTAGCCCATCCAGCGCCCAATCGCCGATCCTCACCCGCACCAACCGCAGCGTGGGCAGCCCCACTGCCGCCGTCATGCGCCGCACCTGGCGGTTGCGCCCTTCCCGAATCACCAGCTCAAGCCAATGAGTCGGTACGCTCTTGCGAAACCGCACCGGTGGATTGCGCGGCCAAAGCGCTGGCTCCTCGAGCAACCGGGCCTCGGCGGGCAGTGTCGGCCCGTCGTTGAGCTCGACCCCCTCGCGCAACTGCTGCAGTTGCGCCTCGCTCGGCTCTCCTTCCACCTGCACCCAATAGGTCTTGGGCAACTTGTGCTTGGGATCGGCGATGCGCGCCTGCAGCCGACCGTCATTGGTCAACAACAGCAGGCCTTCGCTGTCACGGTCCAGGCGCCCGGCCGGATAGATGCCAGGAATGTCGATGTAGTCCTTGAGCGTCGCGCGCCCCTCGCCATCGCTGAACTGGGTCAGCACGTCGAAGGGTTTGTTGAACAGGATAAGGCGGGGTTCGGCCGGCGGCGCCTTGGGCTGGCGGCGCGGACCTGTGGGCCGCGCCTGGGGACGGCGCGGCTTGGAACGGGGTGGCAGGGACATGGATCCTCAGCGGAACGGCGGCTCATCGAAGCTGCGCAGTTTACGCGAGTGCAGCGAATTGAGCTCGGTACGCAGCAAATCCAGGGCCGCGATGCCGATCTTAAGATGTTGACTGACCGCACGGTTATAGAAGGCATTGGCCGAGCCCGGCAGCTTGATCTCGCTGTGCAGCGGTTTGTCCGAAACGCACAGCAAGGTGCCGTAAGGCACCCGCAGGCGATACCCCTGGGCAGCGATCGTGCCGCTCTCCATGTCCACCGCCACGGCGCGGGACAGGTTGATCAGCGGTCGCTCCTGGGCCCAGCGCAGCTCCCAGTTGCGGTCGTCGTAGGTCAGCACGGTGCCGGTGCGCAGGCGCTTTTTCAATTGCTCGCCACGCTCGCCGGTCACCTGCGCCGCGGCCTCCTGCAGTGCCAACTGCACTTCGGCCAGGGCCGGGATCGGGATATTCGGCGGCACCACCCGATCGAGAATGCCATCGCGACGCATGTAGGCGTGGGCGAGCACATAGTCGCCGATGGTCTGCGATTGGCGCAGGCCTCCGCAGTGGCCGATCATCAGCCAGCAATGCGGGCGTAGCACGGCCAGGTGATCGGTGATGTTCTTGGCATTGGACGGGCCGACGCCGATATTGACCAAAGTGATGCCATCGCCATCGGCAGCGATGAGGTGGTAAGCCGGCATCTGGTAACGGTGCCAGACCACACTGGCCACCAAGGCCTGGGTCTCGTCGTCGTCCATGCCCTTTTCGATGATGACATTGCCCGGCAGGACCATACGCACGAAGCGCGAATCCTGACGCAGTTGCTCCAGGCCATGGCCAATGAATTGGTCGACGTAGCGGTGGTAGTTGGTCAGCAGGATCCACGGTTGGACATGCCGCCAGTCGCTGCCGGTGTAATGCACCAGGCGGCGCAGGGAGAAGTCCACGCGGGCGGCATCGAACAGTGCCAGTGGCAGGGTTTCGGCGCTGCCCCAGTCGCACAACCCGTCAGCGATGTTGTCGGTGGCCGCCGACAGGTCGGTGCTGGGGAAGACCCGCGCAAGCTCGGCGGCAGTGATGCCACTGCCGGCCAGTTCATCGCCTTGGTCGACCACATAGGGGTAAGGAATGTTCTGTTCGCTGACGCCCACTTCCAGGGTCACGGTGTAGTCGTGCATCAGCGGTCGCAGTTGCTCGAGCAGGTAACCGCGAAACGCCGCCGGCTGAGTGATGGTGACGCTGTAGGTACCTGCCACCTGCACCTTGGCATAGGCCCGGGTGGTGGCGGCCACTTCACCATGGCTGTAGTAGGTCAGGCGCAGGGCTGGATAACGAAACAGCGCCCGCTGGTCGTCGTCCGGCTCGGTGCGGTCCTTGAGGTAGCGCTTGAGGGCCTGGCTGAGGGCGCCGGTGGCCTGTTCATGCAAGGCCGCCAGACGATCGACGGCCTGTTCAGGTGTATCAACGACTACAAACGCTTGGCTCACGCTGGTCTTCCTGTCTTCTGACATGCATGGCTTCCATCTTGCCTGCCTTCTGTTGCAATTACATCCTTGACAATCGTATTCGCCCTCACCGCTGACACACCTGCTCCTACCTGGTCCGCACGAGTCCCTGTGGGCGCGGGCCTGCCAGCGAACAGGGCGCCTCAGGCCGACCAGACCGGCGTCGCCCGCGCCACCAACGCCTGCGCATCGACACCCCTTGGCAACGCCCCATAGACCCGCCCACCCGCGCCCAACCGGCTGGCGATGAAGGCGTCACTGACCGTCGTATTGCCCGCTTCGAGCAACAACTTGGCCTGCAAGGCCACGGCGATGTCTTCAGTCAGTTGCCGGGCGCGGTACTGGATATCACCGGTATCGGCGAATGCGCCCTTCAGGTTGCCGATATGCGCCGCCAGGCGCGGGTCGCCGTGGCCATCGCCAAGCTCGGCGAACAATGCGTCGAGCACGCCCGGCTCCTTGGACAAAGCGCGTAGCACATCCAGGCATTGCACATTGCCCGAGCCCTCCCACGTGGAATTGACCGGTGCCTCGCGGTAAAGGCGCGGCAGGATGCTGTCCTCCACATAGCCCGCACCGCCCAGGCACTCGGCAGCTTCGTTGATCATTGCCGGAGCGCGTTTACAGATCCAGTACTTGCCCACGGCGGTCACCAGGCGTGCAAAATGCGCCTGCTGTGGATCGTCCAGTTGGTCCAGCGCCTGTCCCATGCGCAGGCTCAACGCCAGTGCCGCCTCGCTTTCCAATGCCAGGTCGGCCAGCACGTTCTGCATCAATGGCTGTTCGCTCAACAGGCGCCCGCCGACCTTGCGATGGGCGCAATGGTGCGCGGCCTGGGTCAGCGCCTGTCGCATCAAGGCGCTGGAGCCGACCATGCAATCGAAACGAGTCATGGCCACCATTTCGATGATGGTCGGCACTCCACGCCCCTCTTCACCGATCATCCACGCCAGGGCGCCGCGAAACTCCACTTCGCTCGAAGCATTGGAGCAGTTGCCGAGCTTGTTCTTCAGACGCTGGATATAGAACTGATTGTGCGTGTCGTCGGGGCGGTGGCGTGGCAGCAGGAAGCAGCTCAAGCCCTTGTCGGTCTGAGCCAGCGTCAGGAAGGCATCGCACATTGGTGCCGAGCAGAACCACTTGTGGCCGACCAGCTCGTACGCCTGGCCCGGGCCCGGGGCTCCGACTGGATAGGCCCGGGTGGTGTTGGCCCGCACATCGGTGCCGCCCTGCTTCTCGGTCATGGCCATGCCGAGGGTCACCCCGGCTTTGTGCCGGTCGCCCACGTTTCGCGGGTCGTACTCGCGCGCCAGTACTTTGGGCAACCAGTATTCGGCCAGCTCCGGCTGCAGTCTCAAGGCCGGCACCGCAGCGAAGGTCATGGTCAGGGGGCAGCCAGTGCCTGCTTCTGCCTGGCTGTGCAGGTAGGTCATCGAAGCGCGCGCGACATGGGCGCCGGGACGAGGTTCGGCCCAGGGCAAAGAAGGCAATCCATGCTCGACCGCCGTGCGCATCAGCTCGTGATAGGCCGGATGGAATGTCACCAGGTCGATGCGGTGACCATAACGGTCATGACTGCTGAACTCCGGCTTGTGGGCATTGGCCAGAAAACCCGCAGCCATCAATGGGCCGCCGGCCAAGGCACCGTAGGCGTCGATCCGCGACTCGGCCCAGCCGGCACCGAAGCGCCGGGACCACTCCTGCAATGGCTGGTCGAGGCGGTACAGGTTGGCGCCGTCGAGCGACGGCGGCTGGTTAGTGACTTCGTGGGTTTCAGCGAACTGGTGCAGGTTCATCGGGGGCTCCCTGGATCCGGTCATGCCTGAAAGCCCCAGTGAAGCACTCCTTGGAGGTCAGTCAAAGTGTCAAAAACGACTAACTCGGCCGTCCTTAACCGCCCATTGCGCCCGAGGCCAACCGGCCGGACGGCCACTGCGCCTGGGCTACGGACAGGTTCAAGGACAGCTCGAAGCGGCTGCCCAGCCCACGGGTCGACTCATGGGCCAAGCGGGCGCCGATCAGCTCGCCCAGCTGACGGCAGATCGACAACCCGATGCCCAACCCCCCATAACGGCGGGTCATCGAGCCATCGACCTGGAAGAAGCGCTGGTAGAGAATCGCCTGGTCCAAGTCGTCGAAGCCAATGCCGCTGTCGCTGACGGTGAAGGTCAACGCCAGGTTGTCTGGCCCGAGCCTACGCCCCCGCACCTGAATCACCACGCCGCCCTGGTGAGTGAATTTCAGGGCGTTGTCCACTAGACAGGCCAGGCAGCGCAGCAGTTTCTGCGCATCGCCAAGCAGCTCGTCGGGCAGCTCCGCTGGGATATCCAGGCTCAGGTACAGGCCTTTGCCCAGGGCACGCCCGGCAAAGCCTGCCCGCAGCTCCTGCAACTGCCGGCGCAGGCTGAAGGGCGCGGCATGGGGCCGCAGACGCCCCGCCTGCAGCTCGGTGAGCACGAGGATGTCGTCGACCATAGCCATCATGTCCTGGGCGGAACCTGTGGCGGTGCGGTGATACTGGGCGTGCTCGGCCGTCATCGGCAGGGTGTGCATCAGCTCCAGCGAGCCGATCACCCCGTTCATCGGTGTGCGCAGTTCATGGGTGACCGTGGCCAAGAACTCATCCTTCAGACGGTTGCTTCGGGCCAGTTGCTGGTTGAGCTGCTCCAGGGTGCGGCCAGTGTCGCGCAAGGCCTGGGCCTGCTGTTCGCGCAGGCTATTGATACGATCGGCCAGGGCCAGGGACAGCAACGCCACTTCCAAGGCCGAGCCCAGTTGGCTGGCATACATGGTCAGGAATACGTTCGGCAGGTAACCGAGCACCATCAAGGTATTGACCAGCCCGCCCAGGAGGAACGCGCTCCAGGCGATGATGAACCAGCGCGCCACCCGTACTCCATGCCACCAGGCATAAAGCCCTGCGGTAAAGATGCTTACAGTGAACAGCAGCGCCAACAGCGTCGCCATGCGCAAAGCCAGGCCGTAGGGCACGGTCACTGCCAGCACCATGACCAGCCCTCCACCGGCCATCAATCCCAGCAACAGCCGGTCGAAGCCACGGCTGAGGCCGCCCAATTGCAGGAAATGCCGGGCGAACTGGCAGCCGAACAGCCCCGCAGCACCAATGAACAGCGGCGTGGCGGCATTGGCCCACCAAGGGCTGTCCGGCCAAAAATAAGCGACACCCGCGCCGTTGACCGAGACCTGGTAGAGCCCGAATGAGGCGATATAGAGGATGTAATACAGGTAGCTGACGTCGCGGACGCTGAGGTAAATGAAGAGGTTGTAAACCAGCATCACCAGCAATACGCCGTAGATCATGCCCAGCACATAGAGGCGAGTTGGCTGCTCTTCCATGTAAGCCTCGGTTGACCATAACGCCACCGGTGCCTGGATCGATCCCTGGCTTTGCAAACGCAGGTAGGCCGTAGTCGCCTGACCTGGGTTCAAAGGCAGCTCGAATAGATAGTTGTTCTGGCGGATCTGCCGGCTGACATAGGGCAAGGCATCGCCTGTGCGCTGAACCAGGCGATAACTGCCATGGCCGTCGGGCAGATAGAGATCCAGATGATCCAGCGGTGGATAGGCCAACTCCAGCAGCCACTGACGGGAAGGTGCGGTGGATGGGCTGATGTTGCGCAGGTCGATCTTCAGCCAGAACACCGAAGTGGAATAGCCCGCGTTGAGGACATCCTCATGGTGCTGCCGGAAACGGCTGGCGAACGCCGGCGAACTGACCTGGGTGATGCTGGCGCTGCCATCGCGGTCTTCGAAGACCTGCATGACTTGACCCAATGGAAGGTACCGGGTGGCGCTGTCGAAATCGACCGCTCCGGCGAACAGGGGCACACAGCCCAAAAGCATGATCAGCAAGTAGCGCATACAGCCCCAGCATGGCCTGTCCAGTCGCGTCGTGGTGGCCTCCCTTCCCTTTGAGACGACGAATTCCGGCAGCGCCTATTTGTCGAGTTATCCGAGCACTCTAGCATAGCCTTCGGACAGGGCAATCAGCCACTTCAAATTTAAAAGGAAAGGCTCTATCTCAATGCTTACAGAAAGACAAAACACAAAATTCTGACCACTTGATCAACAAAAGCCATCAGCAGGGCGATTCGCCCCCACAGGTTTGGTGGTAAGCTCGCCGACCATGAACATGACCTACAGCTCCCGCCCCGTTGTCCTCTGTCTTTCCGGCCACGACCCCAGTGGCGGCGCCGGCCTGCAGGCAGATATCGAAGCCCTGATCGCCCAAGGCTGTCACGCCGCACCTGCCGTGACCGCCCTGACCGTGCAGGATACCGTCAACGTTTCCGACTTCCGCGTGCTGGACCGCGAGTGGGTTCTGGCACAGGCCAACGCCGTGCTGGCCGACTCCACCGTGGCAGCGGTCAAGCTCGGCATGCTCGGGTCGATCGAAATGGTCGATACCGTCGCCGAACTGCTGGCCGCCCATCCGCACCTGCCACTGGTCTGCGATCCGGTTCTGCGCGCCGGTGGCGGTGGCCGCCTGGGCAAGGACGAAGTCGGCTATGCGCTGCGCGAACGCCTGCTGCCGCTGGCCACCATCGCCACGCCGAACCTGCCCGAAGCCCGGATCCTGGCTGAACTGCCCGAAGGCACCGCGGACGAATGCGCCGAGAAACTTTTGCCGTTCTGTAGACATCTTCTGATTACCGGCGGTCACGGTGACGAGGCACAAATCCATAACCGCCTTTATAGCCGCGACGGTCAACAGCACACCTGGACCTGCGAACGCCTGCCGGGTAGCTACCATGGCTCCGGTTGCACCCTGGCCAGCGCCCTGGCGGGTCGACTGGCGCTGGGCGAGCAATTGCAAAGTGCAGTGCGCAGCGCCCTGGACTACACCTGGCGCACCCTGCGCGACGCCGAGCAACTGGGCAAGGGGCAGTTCGTCCCTCGCCGGCTGCCCCTGGACTTCTGCTCCTGATCCATGAGGCCTGACAGATGAAGTTACGCGGTCTGTACGCGATCACCGACAGCCAACTGCTCGCCGGTCGCTTGCTCTCCCACGTCGAGGCAGCCCTCGAAGGCGGTGTTTGCCTGCTGCAGTATCGTGACAAGAGCGACGACGCAGCACGCCGACTGCACGAAGCCGAAGGCCTGCTCAAGCTCTGCGAGCGCTACGGCACGCAACTGATCATCAACGACGACACCCCACTGGCCGCGCACTTGGGCGTCGGCGTGCACCTGGGCCAGACCGACGGCCCCCTGACCCCGGCCCGTACCCTGCTCGGCCGCGATGCGATCATCGGCTCCACCTGCCATGCCCAGCTCGAGCTGGCCGAGCAGGCCGCCACCGAGGGCGCCAGCTATGTGGCCTTCGGTCGCTTCTTCAATTCGGTCACCAAGCCCGGCGCGCCAGCGGCCGACATCGCCCTGCTCGCCCAGGCCCGTGCCCGCGTGCAACTGCCGATCGCCGTGATCGGCGGCATTACCCTCGACAACGCCGCCCCCCTGGTCGCCCATGGCGCCGACCTGCTGGCGGTGATCCATGGCTTGTTCGGTGTCGACAGCGCGCAGGAAGTCACCCGCCGCGCCCGCGCCTTCAACGCCCTGTTCGCTTCCTGATTCGAGAGAAATCCCATGTCCCGTTCCGAATCCCTGTTCGCCCAAGCCCAGAAGCACATCCCTGGTGGTGTGAACTCGCCGGTCCGCGCCTTCCGCAGCGTCGGCGGCACCCCGCTGTTCTTCAAACATGCCGAAGGCGCCTATGTCGTCGACGAAGACGACAAGCGCTACGTTGATTACGTAGGCTCCTGGGGCCCGATGATTCTGGGTCACGGCCATCCGGACGTCCTGGCCTCGGTACGCAAGCAACTCGAACACGGCCTGTCCTACGGCGCCCCGACCGCCATGGAAACCGAGATGGCCGACCTGGTCTGCTCGATCGTGCCGTCCATGGAAATGGTGCGCATGGTCAGCTCAGGTACCGAGGCGACCATGAGCGCCATCCGCCTGGCCCGTGGCTACACCGGCCGCGATGCGATCATCAAGTTCGAAGGCTGCTACCACGGCCACTCCGACAGCCTGCTGGTCAAGGCCGGCTCCGGCCTGCTGACCCAGGGCGTACCGAGCTCGGCCGGTGTGCCGGCGGACTTCGCCAAGCACACCCTGACCCTACCGTTCAACGACATCGCCGCCGTCGAGAAGACCCTGAGCGAAGTCGGCCAGACCGTCGCCTGCATCATTGTCGAACCCGTCGCCGGCAACATGAACTGCGTACCGCCGGCTCCGGGCTTCCTCGAAGGCCTGCGCGAGCAGTGCGACAAACACGGCGTGGTGCTGATCTTCGATGAAGTGATGACCGGTTTCCGTGTCTCCCTCGGCGGCGCCCAGGGTTACTACGGCATCAAGCCGGACCTGTCGACCTTCGGCAAGATCGTCGGCGGCGGCATGCCGGTTGGCTGCTTCGGCGGCAAGCGCGAGATCATGGAATGCATCGCCCCGCTCGGCCCGGTTTACCAGGCCGGCACCCTGTCGGGTAACCCGCTGGCCATGGCGGCGGGCCTGACCACGCTCAAGCTGATCAGCCGCCCAGGCTTCCACGACGAACTGACCGCCTTCACCTCCCGCATGCTGGATGGCTTGCAACAGCGTGCCGATGCCGCTGGCGTACCGTTCGTCACCACCCAGGCCGGTGCCATGTTCGGCCTGTACTTCAGCGGTGCCGACGACATCGTCACCTTCGAAGACGTGATGGGCAGCGACGTGGAACGCTTCAAGCGCTTCTTCCACCTGATGCTCGAGGGCGGTGTGTACCTGGCGCCAAGCGCCTTCGAGGCAGGCTTCACCTCCATTGCCCACGGCGACAAGGAGCTGCAGATCACTTTGGACGCCGCCGAAAAAGCCTTCGCTGCACTGAAGTGATTGCCCGCCTTGCATCGGCTTCTGCGCACGCATACCCGCTCCCACAGGTTCAACGCATGACTTGTAGGAGCGGGTACAGCCGCGAAGAAGCCGAGGCAGGCGATAAATGTGCTGTGCAATCGACAAAGGCTTCTCAATACAGAATTTCGAGTAAAACTTTGTAAGGTAGGCGCTGCTTATCCCATAATGTGCCACCAGAGACATTGGCCGCAGCTTTGCAGAGGTAAGTCGATCCCCATGAACCGCACCGGCCGCGCCCTTACCCTGGGCTGCCTGCTGCTTCTTCAGCCCCTGCTGGCCTTGGCAGAGGGTGGCAACTCGTTGCTGATTCCAGCGACGGGACGCTGCACCTTCGACACACAGCCAGAGGACCTGCAGAACGCCCTGAAGGCTTGCGAACGGACGGCGGAGTCGGGCGATGCCCAGGCGCAATACGAGCTGGGTGAGTTCTACTACAGTGGCAACCAGGCACCCAAAGACCTGAAAAAGGCCGTCAACTGGTTCGAGAAAGCCTCATTGCAAGGCCAGGCCCAGGCGCAATACCGTCTCGGCTCGATGTTCTTCCATGGCGAAGGCGTTCCGGCCAACAACGTTCAGGCGTACATTCTGCTGAAAATGGCAGCGGTCAATGGCGACGAAGACGCCCTGGACCTGGCCGACGAAGTCACCGAGCAGATGCCCCGCGACGAACTCGAACATGCCACCCAGGTGCTCGGCCAGATTTTCCGCAAATACCTGCTGGAGCTGCAAAACGCCGAAGGGCGCACGCCCTTCTCCCCCCTGCCCTGACGGGCCGACCTACTTCTCCGGCATTGGCATCGGGAACGGCATCACGTTACCGCCACCCTTGGCCTCGCTGATCTTCGCCGTCCCCAATCGCTCCACCTCGTCGATACGCACGATCGAATGCATCGGCACGAAACTGCGTACCACACCTTCGAACTGCGCCTTGAGCTTCTCTTCGCTGGGGTCGACTACGACCTGGGTGCGCTCGCCGAAAACGAACTCCTCGATTTCAAGAAAGCCCCACAGGTCGCTCTGGTAGATCTGCTTGGCATACATCTCGAAGACCTGGCCCTGGTTGAGAAAGATCACTTTATAGATGGCGGGTTCGCGTTTGCTCATGATCGAAGAAGACGACACCGTGTTAGGAAAATGGCCGGCATCATAGCAGACCGCTTGCCCTGTTAAGCACCCGGTGCCACCTCTATAATGTGCGGCCTTTCAGCACCCGCAGCAGATGATTTGCCATGGCCAAGAAGCTCTACATTGAAACCCACGGTTGCCAGATGAACGAGTACGACAGCTCGCGCATGATCGACCTGTTGGGCGAACACCAGGCCCTGGAAGTCACCGAGCGCCCCGACGACGCCGATGTCATCCTGCTCAACACCTGTTCGATCCGCGAAAAAGCACAGGATCAGGTGTACTCCAAGCTCGGCCGCTGGCGCGCCCTGAAGGACCGCAACCCAGACATGGTCATCGCCGTCGGCGGTTGCGTGGCCAGCCAGGAAGGCGAAGCCCTGCGCAAGCGCGCGCCTTACGTCGATGTGGTGTTCGGTCCGCAGACCCTGCACCGTCTGCCAGAAATGATCGACGCCGCGCGCATCACTCGGGTACCGCAAGTCGATGTGTCGTTCCCTGAAATCGAAAAGTTCGACCACCTCCCCGAGCCCCGCATCGACGGCCCGACGGCATTCGTCTCGGTCATGGAGGGCTGCAGCAAGTACTGCACCTTCTGCGTGGTGCCCTATACCCGTGGCACCGAGGTCAGCCGCCCCTTCGACGACGTACTGGCCGAGGTCATCCACCTGGCCGAGAACGGCGTGCGCGAAATCACCCTGCTGGGCCAGAACGTCAACGGCTATCGCGGCCTGACCCACGATGGCCGTCTGGCTGACCTCGCCGAGCTTATCCGTGTGGTGGCGGCAGTCGACGGGATCGAACGGATCCGCTACACCACCTCGCACCCACTGGAATTCTCCGACAGCCTGATCCAGGCCCACGCCGAGGTGCCACAGCTGGTCAAGCACCTGCATCTGCCGGTACAGGCAGGTTCCGACCGCGTACTGGCGGCCATGAAGCGCAACCACACGATCCTCGAGTACAAGTCCAAGCTGCGCAAGCTCAAGGCTGCGGTGCCGGACATCTGCATCAGCTCGGACTTCATCGTCGGCTTCCCCGGCGAGACCGAGAAGGACTTCGAGCAAACCATGAAGCTGGTGGCCGAGGTCGGTTTCGACTTTTCCTTCTCCTTCGTCTATAGCGCACGCCCCGGCACCCCGGCCGCGGAGCTTGTGGACGATACGCCCGAGGAGGTCAAGAAACAGCGTCTGCAACGGCTGCAGCACCGCATCGACCAGCAGGGTTTCGAAATCAGCCGACGCATGGTCGGCAGTGTCCAGCGCATCTTGGTCACCGACTTCTCCAAGCGTGACCCGGGCAAGCTGCAAGGCCGTACCGAGAATAATCGAATCGTCAACTTCCACTGCGACAATCCAGCACTGATCGGTCATCTGGTGGATGTACGCATCGAAGAGGCCAAGCCCCACTCGCTGGTCGGCTCGTTGATTGAATGATGATGGTGGTGGCCTGTCCGCGGGTGAACCCGCTCCCACCGAATGGGGGTAAACCTCGTGGGAGCGGGTTTACCCGCCAATGCGCTACCACAGATACCTGTCCCTTGATCGTTTCAGTGCTTTCGCCACTGCCCTTCAGGGGTTATTCTTGAGTTCACCTCCATTGCCGTCGAGCGGCTAAAAACGACCTTGAACGCACCCATACAACCTCATCGTTTCATCCTCGAACCTTTCGAGGCCCACCGCTTCGCCAACTTGTGCGGCCAGTTCGACGAGCACCTGCGCCTGATCGAACAACGCCTGGCCATCGAAATCCGCAACCGCGGCAACCAGTTCGAACTGATTGGCGAACCCAAGACCACCTCTGCCGCCGAGCAACTGCTGCGTCGCCTCTATCGCGAAGCCAAGGCTTCCGAGCTGTCGCCGGAAACCGTCCACCTGTACCTGCAGGAATCTACCGTCGAGAACCTAGACAACCCAGCGGTCAACGAGGTCAGCGTCTCGCTGCGCACGCGCAAGGGCAATATCCGCCCGCGCGGGGTCAACCAGCAGCGCTACGTCAAGGAAATCCTGGCCAACGACATCAACTTCGGCATCGGTCCGGCCGGTACCGGCAAGACCTACCTGGCCGTAGCCTGCGCCGTGGATGCCTTGGAGCGCGAACAGGTGCGCCGCATCCTGCTGGTGCGCCCGGCAGTGGAAGCCGGCGAAAAACTCGGCTTCCTGCCTGGCGACCTGGCCCAGAAGATCGACCCGTACCTGCGCCCGCTCTACGACGCGCTCTACGAGATGCTCGGCTTCGAACACGTGGCCAAGCTGATCGAGCGCCAAGTCATCGAAATCGCCCCGCTGGCCTACATGCGCGGTCGTACCTTGAACAACAGCTTCATCATCCTCGACGAAAGCCAGAACACCACCCTTGAGCAGATGAAGATGTTCCTCACCCGCATCGGCTTCGGCTCGACAGCGGTGATCACCGGCGACATCACCCAGGTCGACCTGCCACGCGGCACCAAGTCGGGCTTGGCCCATGTGATCGAAGTGCTCAAGGATGTGCCGGGCATCAGCTTTACCCACTTCCAGCCCAAGGATGTGGTCCGCCACCCGTTGGTGCAGCGTATCGTCGAAGCCTACGACCGATTCGACGCGCGCCAGGCAAAGCCCGAGGTCCCAGGCAAAGATGCTTGAACTCGACCTGCAACGGGCCACGGATGCTGCCGCCCCGGATGACGCTGCCTTCCGTCGCTGGTGCGAACTGGCGCTGCGCCAGCGCACCGCCGACTCGGAAATGACCATCCGCTTGGTCGATGAACCCGAAGGCCGTGAGCTGAACCACACCTACCGGCACAAGGACTACGCCACCAACGTGCTGTCCTTCCCCGCCGACGTTCCCGATGACCTGCTCGACATCCCCCTGCTGGGCGACTTGGTCATCTGCGTACCGGTGGTCGAACGCGAAGCCGCCGAGCAAGGCAAGTCGCTCGAAGCCCATTGGGCGCATCTGGTCATCCATGGCTGCCTGCACCTGCTTGGCTACGATCATATCGAGGACGACGAAGCCGAGGAGATGGAAGCCCTGGAACGAACCTTGCTGGCGGAATTGGGTCACCCGGACCCTTACGCCGACGACGAAATCACACAACCTGACAACTGAAAAGGACCACGAGTAACCGCCATGAGCGAAGACCGATCGAGCAATGGGCAGAAGTCCTGGCTGGGTAAACTGACCCAGGCTTTTGCCCATGAGCCGAAAAACCGCCAGGAGCTCCTCGAGCTGCTGCGCGAAGCCCATCAGAACAAGCTGCTCGACAGCGAAGCGCTGACCATCGTCGAAGGCGCCATCCAGGTCGCCGACCTGCAGGTGCGTGACATCATGGTGCCGCGCTCGCAGATGATCAGCATCAAGGCCAGCCAGTCTCCACGCGAATTCCTGCCAGCGGTGATCGATGCCGCGCACTCGCGCTACCCGGTGATCGGTGAAGGCCATGACGATGTGCTCGGGATCCTCCTGGCCAAGGACCTGCTGCCGCTGATCCTCAAGGAGAACGGCGACAGCTTCAACATCAAGGACCTGCTGCGCCCGGCCACCTTCGTGCCGGAGTCCAAGCGCCTGAACGTGCTGCTGCGCGAATTCCGCGCCAACCACAACCACATGGCCATCGTCATCGATGAATATGGCGGCGTGGCGGGCCTGGTGACCATCGAGGACGTGCTCGAGCAGATCGTCGGCGACATCGAGGACGAGCACGATGTCGAGGAAGACAGCTACATCAAGCCACTGCCCAGTGGCGACTTCCTGATCAAGGCCTTGACCCCGATCGAGAACTTCAACGAGTTCTTCGACTCGGAGTTCTCCGACGATGAGTTCGATACTGTGGGCGGCCTGGTGATGAGTGCCTTCGGCCACCTGCCCAAGCGCAACGAGACCACCGAGATCGGGGCCTACAAGTTCCGTATTCTCAACGCCGACAGCCGGCGGATACACTTGCTGCGCCTGACTCCGATCACCCGTTAAGGACAAACATGCGTTGGATCACCCGCCCCGGCTGGCCCGGTAACCTGCTGGCCCTGGCGGCCGGCGCATCGACCCTCCTGGCCCTGGCGCCGTTCGACATCTGGCCTCTGGCGCTGCTGTCCATCGCCCTGCTCTACCTCGGCCTGCGCGAGCTCAGCCCGCGCCAGGCCATGTGGCGTGGCTGGTGGTTCGGTTTCGGCCTGTACGGTGCCGGCACCTGGTGGATCTACGTCAGCATGAACACCTACGGCGGCGCCTCCCCGGCGTTGGCGATCGCGCTGTTGGTAGCCTTCTTCGCCGCCCTGGCCTGGTTCTTCGCCCTGCCCACCTGGCTATGGGCGCGCTGGCTGCGTCGCAATGAGGCTCCCTTGGCCGATGCCCTGTGCTTCGCCGCTCTGTGGCTGCTGCAGGAAGCCTTCCGCGGCTGGTTCCTGACCGGTTTCCCGTGGTTATACGCAGGCTACAGCCAGCTCGATGGCCCCCTGGCCGGTCTGGCACCGCTGGGCGGCGTGTGGCTGATTTCCTTTGTCCTGGCTCTGAGCGCCGCGCTGCTGTGCAACCTGCACCGCCTGCGTGAGCGCCCCTCGTTCCTGGTCGTGGGCGTGATAGTGTTGTTGGCGCCCTGGGTGATCGGCATGGCGCTCAAAGGGCATGCCTGGACACAGCCCTCCGGTGATCCACTGAAGGTCGCCGCGCTGCAGGGCAATGTCGAGCAGGACCTGAAATGGGACCCGGCGCACATCGATGCGCAACTGGCGCTTTACCGCGACATGAGCTTCAGCTCCAAGCCAGTGGACTTGCTGGTCTGGCCAGAAACCGCCGTCCCCGTACTCAAGGACCAAGCCCAAGGCTACATCGACGTGATGGGGCGTTTTGCCGCCGATCGGCATTCGGCGCTGATCACCGGGGTGCCGGTGCGTGAAGTGGTGCACCACCAGCGCCGCTACTACAACGGCATCACCGTGACCGGAGAGGGCGACGGCACCTACCTCAAGCAGAAGCTGGTGCCTTTTGGCGAATACGTTCCGCTGCAGGACATGCTCCGTGGGCTGATCGAGTTCTTCAACCTGCCGATGTCGGACTTCGCCCGCGGCCCAGCGGACCAGCCCTTGCTGCAGGCCAAGGGCTATCAGGTTGCGCCGTTCATCTGCTACGAGGTGGTCTATCCCGAGTTCGCAGCGGGCCTGGCCGCACGCAGCGACTTGCTGCTGACCATCAGCAACGACACCTGGTTCGGCACCTCCATCGGCCCCCTGCAACACTTGCAGATGGCCCAGATGCGTGCCCTTGAGGCCGGTCGCTGGATGATCCGCGCCACCAACAATGGCGTCACCGCGTTGATCGACCCCTTCGGCAAGATCACTGCGCAGATCCCGCAGTTCCAGCAAACCGTCCTCTACGGGGATGTAGTGCCAATGCAGCAACTGACGCCCTACCTGCAATGGCGCTCCTGGCCGCTGGCGACTCTCTGTGCGCTACTGCTGGGATGGGCGCTCCTGGCGAGCCGGATCGCCAAGACCGTGTGAACCCCCAGGGGCCGCATTGCGGCCCCGCAGTGGTCAGTAAAACAACCGATACCCCACCAACCCCACCGCCTCGTTGAGCAACTGTCCGCTGCGCCACACCGCCCGGCTATCGGGCAGCAAGCCGGCGAACGGCTGCGCATGGTCCTTGCCCAGGAATCCGACCGGTGCCGGCACCACCTCGAACCCTGCCTGCTCGAAACTCCAGCGCGAGCGCTGCATGTGCCAGGCTTGGGTCACCAGCACCACGCGACGCACGCCTTGGGGTTGCACCAGCCGCGCGCTGAACTGGGCGTTCTCCCAAGTAGTGCGGCTGGCCTCTTCCTTCCAGCGCACGTCAACGCCGAAGTCCGCCTTCATGCGATCGGCCATCAACTGGGCCTCGCTCGGCGGCGTGCCGTAGTGAAGCCCACCGGTGGTCAATACCGGGAGCCCCGAGGCCTTGGCCAGCTGTGCGGCATACCGCATGCGCTCAAGAGCTGTGCCGGTCGGCTGGTCCTCTTCTCCCCAGGCCGGGTCGCCACGCTCACGCCCGGCGCCCAGCACTACGATCGCGTCGGCTCGCCCTGCCAGGGTCGCCCATTGCGCCATCGGCAATGGCGCCTCGGTCTCCAACTGCCGGGCCGCCTGCTCCACCACTAGCGGCAAGCTCATCAGCCACAAACCACCCAGGCCAAGGGCAAAGCACAAGGCCGCCAGGCGCGGGCGTCGCGTGCGCAGCCACCAAGCTGCCAGCAAGAGCAAAAACAGCACGCCGGGAGGCAGCAACCATTGTTTGATGAAATAGCGAAGCGGCATGCACGGTCCTCCTGGAAAGGAGTGCAGCCTAAGAGGATCGGCGCCGGGCAACAAGTGCGCGTCCGGCGCCGATCATAAGCAGTTTAAGTTGAGTACCGGCGCACGACGGTCTGCGCCTGGAATCCAGAACGGCTAGCGGGACAGCGTCCGGGATCTCGCCGTGGTGGCGGGGCGTTTCTTGTCCTTGAGCCAGACGATCTTCGCCGACGTCGGCTCCGGTTGCTGATAAGCACCGGCGCTGGCGAAACGACCTTCCGGGAGGGTTTCCAGGTAGGCCTTGATCACTTCGAACTCGGCGTGGCTCAGGCCACGCAGTTCCAGTTCAGCTGGCATCTCGTCGCGTAATCGTACGGAGGTCCTGGCCACTTCGAGTGCC
Organism: Pseudomonas sp. HMSC08G10; assembly: GCF_001808425.1. Taxonomy (NCBI): domain Bacteria; kingdom Pseudomonadati; phylum Pseudomonadota; class Gammaproteobacteria; order Pseudomonadales; family Pseudomonadaceae; genus Pseudomonas; species Pseudomonas sp. HMSC08G10. Next base: position 145,489 of record NZ_KV793332.1, read on the forward strand.
AAGCCCAGGCGGTCGATCAAGCGTTCGTATAGCTCCGGTTTGATTGCGGGTAGCTGCGACTCTCCCATCCGTTCACCTCATTGAAGATAAGAATATCTCCCCCAAAGATGAGCTTAGCGTCACTCTGAAAAGCAGCCCGGTGCCGCGACCAACGGCCCCGGAGCCGCATTCAAGGTTTCCCACGATGCGCGGCGCTCATGTATGCTACGGCGTTCACTCCAACGACACCGCAGTGCCGGACGCAGCGAGGTTGCGCTGCCTGGAAACAGGGTCCTTATCTCTCTCAGCACAAAGTAGCCATGCACGAACAATACACGCCCCGTGATATAGAAGCCGCCGCCCAGACCTTCTGGGACGAGCAACAATCGTTCGCTGTCACCGAACAGCCAGGCAAGGACACCTACTATTGCCTGTCGATGTTCCCGTACCCGAGCGGCAAGCTACACATGGGCCACGTGCGCAACTACACCATTGGTGACGTGATCGCCCGTTACCAGCGCATGCAGGGCAAGAACGTCCTGCAGCCAATGGGTTGGGATGCGTTCGGCATGCCGGCCGAAAACGCCGCGATGAAGAACAACGTCGCCCCGGCCAAGTGGACGTACGAAAACATCGACTACATGAAGTCCCAGCTCAAGAGCCTGGGCCTGGCGATCGACTGGTCGCGTGAAGTCACCACCTGCAAGCCGGACTACTACCGCTGGGAACAGTGGCTGTTCACCCGCCTGTTCGAAAAAGGCGTCATCTACCGTAAGAACGGCACTGTCAACTGGGACCCGGTCGACCAGACCGTACTGGCCAACGAGCAAGTCATCGACGGCCGCGGCTGGCGTTCGGGCGCGCTGATCGAGAAGCGCGAAATCCCGATGTACTACTTCCGCATCACCGACTACGCCGACGAGCTGCTTGAAAGCCTCGACGAGCTGCCGGGCTGGCCTGAGCAGGTCAAGACCATGCAGCGTAACTGGATCGGCAAATCCCGCGGCATGGAAGTGCAGTTCCCCTACGACCAGGCGAGCGTCGGCCACGAAGGCACCCTCAAGGTCTTCACCACCCGTCCGGACACCCTGATGGGCGCGACCTACGTCGCGGTCGCCGCCGAGCACCCGTTGGCCACCCAGGCCGCCCAGGGCAACCCGGCACTGCAGGCGTTCATCGATGAATGCAAGAGCGGTAGCGTCGCCGAGGCCGACATGGCCACTCAGGAGAAGAAGGGCATGCCCACTTCCCTGCTCGTCCAGCACCCGCTGACCGGCGAGAAGCTCCCGGTCTGGGTCGCCAACTACGTGCTGATGCACTATGGCGATGGCGCCGTGATGGCTGTTCCGGCCCACGATGAGCGTGACTTCGAGTTCGCCCACAAGTACAACCTGCCGCTCAAGGCTGTGGTCCGCACCAGCGCCGGCGACGACGTGGGCAGCGAGTGGCTGGCCGCCTACGGCGAGCACGGCCAGCTGATCAACTCCGGCGAGTTCGACGGCCTGGATTTCGAAGGCGCCTTCGACGCCATCGAAGCCGCCCTGATCCGCAAGCAGCTGGGCAAATCGCGTACCCAGTTCCGCCTGCGCGACTGGGGCATCAGCCGCCAGCGCTACTGGGGCTGCCCGATCCCGATCATCCACTGCCCGACCTGCGGCGATGTGCCGGTACCGGAAGACCAATTGCCGGTCACCCTGCCCGAAAACGTGGTGCCGGACGGCGCCGGCTCGCCACTGGCGCGCATGCCTGAATTCTACGAATGCAGCTGCCCGAAATGCGGCGCCGCGGCCAAGCGCGAAACCGACACCATGGACACTTTCGTCGAGTCGTCCTGGTACTTCGCCCGCTACGCCTCGCCAAACTACGAAGGCGGCATGGTCGACCCGAAAGCGGCCAACCACTGGCTGCCGGTCGATCAGTACATTGGCGGTATCGAGCACGCCATCCTTCACCTGCTGTATGCGCGCTTCTTCCACAAGCTGATGCGCGACGAAGGCCTGGTCACTTCCAACGAGCCGTTCAAGAACCTGCTGACCCAGGGCATGGTGGTCGCCGAGACCTACTACCGTACCGCCAGCAACGGCGGCAAGGATTGGTTCAACCCGGCGGACGTCGAGGTCGAGCGTGACGCCAAGGCCAAGATCATCGGTGCCCGCCTGAAGACCGATGGCCTGCCGGTGGAAATCGGCGGTACCGAGAAGATGTCCAAGTCCAAGAACAACGGCGTGGATCCACAGGCCATGATCGACGCCTACGGCGCCGACACCTGCCGTCTGTTCATGATGTTCGCCTCGCCGCCCGACATGAGCCTGGAGTGGTCCGACTCCGGCGTCGAGGGTGCCAGCCGCTTCCTGCGCCGCGTATGGCGCCTGGCCCAGGCCCACGTGAGCCAGGGCCTGCCGGGCAAGCTGGACGTCGCCGTACTGGACGATGCGCAGAAAACCATCCGCCGCGCCATCCATGCCGCCATCAAGCAGGCCAGCACCGACGTGGGCCAGTTCCACAAGTTCAACACCGCCATCGCCCAGGTGATGACCGTGATGAACGTGCTGGAAAAAGCCCCGCAAGCCACCGAGCAGGACCGCGCCCTGCTGCACGAAGGCCTGGAAGCCGTCACCTTGCTGCTGGCCCCGATCACGCCGCACATCAGCCATGAGCTGTGGAAGCACCTGGGTCACGACCAGGCCGTGATCGATGCCACTTGGCCAAGCGTCGACGAAAGCGCCTTGGTCCAGGACAGCATCACTCTGGTGGTCCAGGTCAACGGCAAGCTGCGTGGCCAGGTCGAAATGCCCGCCAGCGCCAGCCGTGAAGAGATCGAAGCCGCCGCCCGCAGCAACGAGAACGTCCTGCGCTTCATCGATGGCCTGACCATCCGCAAGGTCATCGTGGTGCCGGGCAAGCTGGTCAACATCGTCGCCAACTGATGGCAACGCCCGCCCGCGCATGTTGCGGGCGGGCGGAATTGGCCCACAAGGGAGCTACAACATGATCAAACGCAATCTGCTGGTAATGGGCCTGGCCGTCGTGCTCAGCGCCTGCGGTTTCCAGCTGCGCGGCACCGGCACCACCGAGCTGAGCATCAAGGAAATGGACCTGCGCGCGCGCAATGCTTATGGCGAGACCGTGACCGAGCTGCGCGAATCCCTCAAGCGCAACGGCGTCAATGTCCACTCAGGCGCCCCCTACCGCCTGGTGCTGACCGACGAGCAGCAAACCCAGCGCGCCGCCACCTATAGCGGCGGCAACCGGTCGGTCGAATACGAACTCACCACCGTGCTCAATTACAGCATGCTGGGCCTGAACGACATCCCGCTGCTGAGCGACAAGGTCGAAGTGCGCAAGATCTACGTGCATGACGGCGACAACATCACAGGCTCCGACCAGGAAGCCACCCAAGCCCGCGAAGAAATGCGCCGCGATCTGGTCCAGACCATGCTCGTTCGCCTGCAAATGCTGACCCCGGGCCACCTGGACGAGCTGCAGCGCGAAGCAGAAGAACGCGCCAAGGCCGAAGCCCAGGCCCAGGAAGCGGCCCGCCGCCAGCAGGACGAAACGCCGCAGCAATCCCCAATGGAAGTTCCGGCCAACTGACCGAGGCCGAACGGGGCACCTTCGGGTGCCCCCGCATCCATCATGAAGCTCTCCCCCGCCCAACTCAACAAACACCTGCAAGGTGCCCTGGCCCCGGTCTACGTGGTCAGCGGCGACGATCCGCTGCTTTGTCAGGAAGCCGCCGACGCCATCCGTACCGCGGCTCGCCAGCAGGGCTTCGACGAACGCCAGGTGTTCAGTGCCGACGCCAATTTCGACTGGGGCACTCTGCTCCAGGCCGGCGCCAGCCTTTCCTTGTTCGCCCAAAGGCGCTTGCTGGAGCTGCGCCTACCATCGGGCAAGCCCGGCGACAAGGGCGCTGCCGCGTTAATGGAGTACTGCGCCAACCCGGCCGAGGACACATTACTGCTGGTCAGCCTGCCCAAACTCGACGGCAGCGCGCAGAAGACCAAGTGGGGCAAGGCGCTGATCGAAGGCCAGCACTGCCAATTCATCCAGATCTGGCCAGTCGACGCGCAGCAACTGCCACAGTGGATCAACCAGCGCCTGTCCCAGGCCGGACTGTCCGCCCAACGTGACGCGGTCGACCTGATTGCCGCGCGGGTCGAAGGCAACCTCCTGGCCGCCGCCCAAGAGATCGAAAAACTCAAGTTGTTGGCCGAAGGCAACCAGATCACGGTGGAAACCGTGCAGGCCGCCGTAGCCGACAGCGCTCGCTTCGACGTGTTTGGGCTGGTCGATGCCATCCTCAACGGCGAGGCGGCCCACGCCCTGCGCATGCTGGAAGGCTTGCGCGGCGAAGGGGTCGAGCCACCAGTCATCCTCTGGGCCCTGGCGCGCGAGTTGCGCCTGCTGGCTGGGCTTGCCCAGCAATTCAGCCAAGGCGTGCCGCTGGACAAGGCCTTCAGCCAGGCACGACCACCTGTGTGGGATAAACGCCGACCACTGGTCAGCAAAGCTCTCCAGCGCCTGTCCGCGCAGCGTTGGGCGCAGTTACTGCAGGATGCTCAGCGCATCGACGCCCAGATCAAGGGTCAGGCCGAAGGTTCCCCCTGGACGGGGCTGGCGCGGCTGGCGCTGCTGATGGCCGGGCAACGCCTGGCGTTGCCTGGCGAGTAAGCCATCTGCACTATTCCTGTAGGGGCTGGCGAAGCCAGCAATGGGCTGAAAAAAGTCTGCAAGACAGCCCCTATCTGCCCATAAATACAATCAATTGGCTCCTGCCCTACCCTGGTCTTACAGTCCGCCCCGACATCCACCCAACCGGGGTATCGCCATGAGCAAGAAGCCGAAGAAGCACGGGCCGAACAAGGCCAAGTCCATCATCGCCCAGCCACTGTTCCACTGCCGCCAGGAACGACCGAACAAGGGCAAAGGCAGCTACCGCCGCGAAGCCTTCCAATCGAGAGATTGGGAGGCTTCTTGCTTTTTGGCCGCATGAAGGCAGGAACCCCCCAGTCATGATATGGTCGGCACCTGAACCGCAATTCTGGATCTGTGCATGCCCTTTCGTCTGTCCCTGCGCTGGCCGTCTCGCCAGCTGATCGCAGCCTCCAGCTTCATCCTGCTCGTCGCCTGTGCGGAAAAACCCACCGCCGCCGACGCCTTGCCGCTGGCCCCCGCGCAGCCTGCGCCGAACGTGTCCCTGCCGGGCGCCACGCCTGACACCAGCAACGACATCCAGCCACTGCAAACCTTCGCCCAATGGCAGGCAGGCTTCCGCCAGCAGGCCTTGCAAGCCGGCATCAGTGCCAACACCTTCGATCGCGCCTTCCTAGGCGTCACACCCGACATGGACGTGATCAAGGCCGACCGCAGCCAACCCGAATTCGCCCGCCCGGTGTGGGAATACCTCGACGGAGCCCTGTCGCCGCTGCGTGTGCGCAACGGCAAGAAGCTGCTCGAGCAACATGCCGAGTTGTTGTCGCGCATCGAGCAGCGCTATGGCGTCGACCGCCAGGTGCTGGTATCGGTCTGGGGCATGGAAAGCAACTTCGGCCAGTTCCAGGGCAACAAATCAGTGATCCGCTCCCTGGCCACCCTGGCCTACGAAGGCCGTCGTCCGACCTTCGCCCAGGACCAACTGATTGCCGCCCTGCAGATCCTGCAGAACGGCGACATCCAGCCCGAGGCCATGCGCGGCTCCTGGGCCGGCGCCATGGGCCAGACCCAGTTCATTCCGACCACCTATAACACCCACGCGGTGGACTTCGACGGCGATGGCCGTCGTGATATCTGGAACAGCACAGCCGATGCCCTGGCATCCACCGCCCACTACCTGCAAAGCTCGGGCTGGAAACGTGGGCAGCCGTGGGGCTTCGAAGTCCAAGTGCCCGCAGGCTTCGACTATTGGCTGGCCGATGGCGTGCAGCGCAAGAGCGTCAGTGAATGGCTGCAACTGGGCGTAAAACTGCCAGCCGGCACCCAGCTGCCTGCAGGCAGCAGCCAGCTGTCCGCCGCCCTGCTGCTGCCGGCAGGGGCTCGTGGCCCAGCGTTCCTGGTGCTGGACAACTTCCGAGCGATCCTGAAGTACAACAATTCCTCGTCCTACGCCCTGGCGGTCAGTCTGCTGGGTGATCGCTTCTATGGCTGGGGCTTCATCGCCGGCAGTTGGCCCAAGGACGATCTGCCGCTGAGCCGTAGCGAGCGCATCGAACTGCAGGATCTGCTCAACGCCAGCGGCCACGAGGCTGGCAATGCCGACGGCATCATCGGAGCCAATACCCGCAAGGCCATCCGCAATGCCCAGCAGGCGCTGGGTTGGCCGGCAGATGGGTACCCGACCCACAAGCTGCTCGACAGCCTGCGTCGTCGCTAACCTGGCAACGAGCGTAGCCCTATGGGAGCGCGGGTACACCCGCTCCCACAGGTTTCTATGCAAGCCTCAAGGCCAGCACCCAGGCCTTATCGTTCAAACAACGACTGCTCCAATGACAGCCGCATGGCCTGACTGTCCAGCCTCACCCTGGCCCCCAGCGGCAGACACAGGTTGGGATCACAATGCCCACTGCGCCACCCCGCCAATACCGGGATACCCAACGGCCCGAAGATATCCTTCAGCAGCGGCGCCATCGCCGGCACGGTGATTCCGGCAAAATCGCCCACCAGCACACCGCGAATCCCATCCAGCTTGCCGGCAAGACGCAATTGGGTGAGTAGCCGGTCAACACGGTACAGCGGCTCGTTGACGTCCTCGATGAACAGGATACAGCCCTGGCTGTCGATCTCGCCCACCGTCCCCAAGGTCGCACACAGCACCGATAGATTGCCGCCCAGTAAACGCCCGCTGGCCATACCAGGGATCACGCAGGTCAGTGGATAGGCATCGGGATGGGCCAGTGCATCACCCTGGTGGACCTTGCCGTGCAATTGATCGAACAACGAACTGACGGTCGGCTCCTGCTTCGCGCCGAGCAGATCGGCATTGAGCATGCCGCCATGGAAGGTGATGAGCCCAGCGTGGCGCTGGAGCGCCGTGTGCAGGGCAGTGATATCGCTGTAGCCGATCAGCGGCTTGGGGTGTTGGCCGATCAGGTCGAAATCGAGCCGATCCAACAGCCGCATGCTGCCGTAGCCACCGCGCATGCACAGGATGGCGTCGATTTCAGGATCGGCAAACGCCCCATGCAAGTCATCCAGACGCTGCTGGTCTGGGCCGGCCAGATAGCCTTGGGCCTGAACGACGCCCGGAAACAGGCGGCACTGGTAGCCTCGGTCGGCAAACCACTGGCTTGCCTTGCGCCCGTCCAGCCGGGCCGGGCCCGCCGGGGCGACGATGGCAAAACAGGCATTGCCGGGCAGCGCTGCAGGCAGAGATGCATCCAGGGTTTCAACGCAGTTCATCGAACAACTCCTTGCACGTACAGGGGCAGCTCTCGGAAACAAAAATGCCGATGCCGCCTTCCGGCGTGCATCGGCATCGATCACTCAACCAGGCTCAGAGCTTGATCTTGGCTTCGTGGGCCTGTTGGTCGGCGTGGTACGAAGAGCGCACCAGCGGGCCGGAGGCAACGTTCTTGAAGCCCATCTTGTACCCTTCCTCGGCGAACCAGGCGAAGGTATCCGGGTGCACGAAACGTTGCACCGGCAAGTGGCTGCGCGAAGGCTGCAGGTACTGGCCCAGGGTCAGCATGTCGATGTCATGCTCGCGCATGCGGTGCATTACTTCGATGACTTCTTCGTCGGTCTCGCCAAGGCCGAGCATCAGGCCAGACTTGGTTGGTACATGCGGGACCATCTGCTTGAACTTCTGCAGCAAGTCCAGCGACCAGTCGTAGTCCGAACCTGGACGCGCAGCCTTGTACAGGCGCGGTACGGTCTCAAGGTTGTGGTTGAACACATCCGGCGGCTCCTGGGCGGTGATTTCCAGGGCAACGTCCATGCGACCACGGTAGTCCGGCACCAGGGTCTCCAGCTGGATGCCAGGCGACAGGGCGCGGATTTCGCGGATGCAGTCGGCGAAGTGCTGAGCACCGCCGTCACGCAGGTCGTCGCGGTCCACCGAGGTGATGACCACGTACTTCAGGCGCAGGTCGGCGATGGCCACGGCCAGGTTCTTAGGCTCGTCGAGGTCCAACGGCTTCGGCCGGCCGTGGCCGACGTCACAGAATGGGCAGCGACGGGTGCAGATGTCACCCATGATCATGAAGGTCGCGGTGCCGCCAGAGAAGCACTCGCCCAGGTTCGGGCAGGAGGCTTCTTCGCACACGCTGTGCAGCTTGTGCTTGCGCAGCAGTTGCTTGATGCGGTCGACCTCCGGGGAAACCGGAATGCGCACGCGAATCCAGTCCGGCTTCTTCGGCAGCTCTTCGGTAGGGATGATCTTGACCGGGATACGCGCGACCTTTTCAGCACCGCGCAGCTTCACGCCTGCTTCGACTTTCTTTGGCGCGGGACGCGCGGCGGCGTCCTGGGTGGGTACCGGGTTCGGCACGGCTTCTTGCACAGTTGTTGTCATATTCAGTCGATTCCGCCCGTGAGGGTCGTCTGCTCAGCATAGTCGAGGTGCTTGACCAGCTGTCCGCGCAGCCTTGTCCTGACCTCGGAGAGTTCGATCGGACCTGCCAGGTCACGCAACTGGGTCATCGCCAGCCCCGCATACCCACAGGGGTTGATTCGGCGGAATGGCGCAAGGTCCATGTCCACGTTCAGGGCAAGGCCGTGGAACGAACGGCCATTGCGGATTCGAAGGCCGAGGGAGGCGATCTTCGCCCCATCGACATAGACGCCAGGCGCATCGGGCTTGGCCACGGCCTGGACGTCATAACTGGCCAGCAGGTCGATCAGGCTGTGCTCGATCCGGCTGACCAGCTCGCGTACACCAAACCCCAGGCGACGAACATCCAGCAGCAGGTAGGCCACCAGTTGGCCGGGGCCATGATAGGTCACCTGGCCGCCACGGTCGGTCTGCACCACCGGGATGTCGCCGGGGACCAACAGGTGCTCGGCCTTGCCAGCCTGGCCCTGGGTAAAGACCGAGGGGTGCTCGACCAGCCAGATTTCGTCCTGGCTGTCCGGGCTGCGCTGCTCGGTAAAGCGCCGCATGGCCTCCAGCACCGGTTCATAGGGCTGCAGGCCAAGATCGCGAAAACCGAGGCAGGAAGGCATCAGAGCACCATTTTAACGATGCCGGTCGCGCGCAGGGCGCTGTTGATATCGTGCAACTGGTTCTCGCTTTCGGCAACGATGTGCAACTGCACCGTGGTGTACTTGCCTTCCTTGCTCTGGCGCTCGGCCAGGGTGGACAGATCGACCTTGGCATACTTGCTCAGGATCTCGATCACGGTGTCCTTGAAACCGACCACGGTATCGCCGATTACCTTGATCGGGTAATCGTCGCAGGGGAATTCGATCTTGTGCGACTTGACGTCAGGTTCGCTCATGGCGGAAACGGCCTCGTAAGCCGTGGCAACAACAACGCCCCTGCAGGATACGCAGGGGCGTGCAGGTCACGTATCAGTTGAACAACCCGTAGAAGAACAGACGGATGCTATCCCACATACGGCGGAAGAAACCACCTTCCTCGACGCCGTCGAGGGCGATGAGGTCGGCGCTGTGAACCACTTTCTCGTCCAGTTTGACTTCAACTTTACCGATCACGTCACCTTTGGCGATCGGGGCGGTCAGTTGCGGGTTCATGGTCATCGAAGCTTGCAGGCGCTTCAATTGGCCTTTAGGCATAGTCAGGGTCAGGTCGTTGGCGAGGCCGGCCTTCACCTGGCTGGTGGCGCCTTTCCAGACCGGGGACTGGGTCAGCTCGGTGCCCTTCTGGTAGAAGGTCTGGGTTTCGAAGAAGCGGAAGCCGTAGGTCAGCAGTTTCTGGGTCTCGGCGGCGCGGGACTGTTCGCTGTTGGTGCCGAACACCACGGCGATCAGACGCTGGCCGTCGCGGACGGCCGAAGCCACCATGCAGTAGCCGGCTTCGTCGGTGTGGCCGGTCTTCAGGCCGTCGACGGTCTTGTCACGCCACAGCAACAGGTTGCGGTTCGGCTGCTTGATGTTGTTCCAGTAGAACTCCTTCTGCGAGTAGATCGCATAGTGGGCCGGATCTTCGTCGATGATCGCGCGCGCCAGCAGGGCCATGTCGTGGGCCGAGGAATAGTGCTCCGGGTTCGGCAGGCCGGTGGGGTTCATGAAGTGGCTGTTGCTCATGCCCAGGTCGGCGGCGGTCTTGTTCATCATGTCGGCGAAGGCATCTTCGCTGCCGGCGATGTGCTCGGCCAGGGCGACGGAGGCGTCGTTGCCCGACTGGATGATGATGCCGTGCAGCAGGTCGCTGACGCTGACCTGGCTGCCGACCTTGATGAACATACGCGAGCCGCCGGTGCGCCAGGCATTCTCGCTGACGGTGACCGGGTCGTTCTCGCCGATCTGGCCACGACGGATATCCAGGGTGGCGATGTAGGCGGTCATCAGCTTGGTCAGGCTGGCCGGCGGCAGGCGTTCGTCACCGTTGTTCTCGACCAGCACGTTGCCGCTGGACGCATCCATCAGTACATAGGACTTCGCGGCCAGTTGCGGTGGCGCTGGCATCATCTGCTCTGCTGCGAAGGCAGCAGGCATGATCATCAGCAGAACGGGCAGGCAAAGTCGTTTGGCAAGGTTGGTGATGTTCATCCGTCTCTCGAAAATCGCTAATGGTCTGATGTTCCCTGGGACACGTCATGTGCCCAGCGCCAGTCAGGCTGGTTTTGCGGCCATGGGCCTGGCCCGCGAAATGCGGCTTTGTGTCGCGGCGGGCAAAAGCCAACATTGTACATGGGAGCGCCCGGCAATTCATGACAAAACCGACAGCTTGAGTGGCAAGCCCCTCTCAGCTTGGCGCTTGCCGCTGGTCGCTAGCCGCTCGGATAGCTCAGTCGGCAGTGACCAGCTTGGCCTGCCCCAGGTTGGCCAGGCGAATGCTGTCCTGGGCCTGCTGGATCTCGCCCTGGCTGTTGATTGGTCCAAGGCGCACACGGTGCAGAGTCTGCTGGTTGCGCACGATGGAGCTGATGAACACCGGCGCACTGACCATGGTGCTCAGCTTGGCGCGCAACAACTCGGCGGCATCGGGGTTGGCGAAGGCGCCCACCTGCAGGAAGCTGCCACCGTTGCCGGCAGGCACATTGTTGCCGCCCACCTGGACCGGCACGACGGGTGCCGCGTGTTGCTGCGGCGGCGGAGTCCATTGCTCGACCCGGCCGGTGTTGGCCGGAATCGCCTGGGTCTGGGCGACCTGGGGCTCCTTGAGCACCATCGGTGGCTGCTGGCCCCGCTGGGCCCACCACTGCTGCGGGTCGATGCCTTCGACGCGCACGTGCGCCGTGCCGATCTCGGCGTAGCCGAGCTTCTTCGCCGCCGCGTAGGAAAGGTCGATGATACGGTCGGAATAGAACGGGCCGCGGTCGTTGACGCGCAGGATCACACTGCGACCGTTGGCCAGGTTGGTCACCCGCACGTAGGCAGGCAGCGGCAAGGTCTTGTGCGCCGCGCTCATGCCATAGAGGTCGTAGAGCTCGCCATTGGCGGTGTTCTGGCCATGGAACTTGGTGCCATACCACGACGCCGTCCCCTCGGCGCGGTAGTTGCGCGAGTCCTGCATCGGGTAGTAGGTCTTGCCCAGCACGGTGTAGGGGTTGGCTTTGTAAGGACCGGTATGCACGGTCGGCGTGGCATCGGGAATCTTGTTGACGTCCACGTCCCACCAGGGCGCACCGTCCTTGTGGGCACGATTGATGTCCAACCCTGGCTTGGAGCGAACGACATTGCCGCTCTGCTGAGTCGGTCGGTTGGACGAACAGCTGACCAGCAGCACGGCGACGGTCATGCAGGTCAGCAGTTTGAGAGTGTTGACAGAGATCTTTGCGCGCATTACTTGACGCCCCGTGCTTGAACCAGCTGTTCCGAAAGCTGATGCACCGCCATGGCGTACATCACGCTGCGGTTGTAACGCGTGATCGCGTAGAAATTCTTAAGGCCCATCCAGTATTCAGGGCCATTGTCGCCCTCCAGGCGGAAGGCGGTCACAGGCAGATCATCGCGCAGCGCATCATGACTCGACCAACCCAGGGCTCGCAACTCCCCGACGGTCTTGACCGGCTCGATACCCGTGGTCAGCCCCTCGTCGGCGCGCTCGCCGAGTACCAGGGCGCGACTGACCACCGGCTCACCGGCCACCCAACCGTGACGCTTGAAGTAACTGGCGACGCTGCCGATGGCATCGGTGGGGTTGTTCCAGATATTGATGTGGCCGTCGCCGTCGAAATCCACGGCATAGCTGCGGAAGCTGCTGGGCATGAACTGCGGCAGGCCCATGGCCCCGGCGTAGGAACCCTTCAGGGTCAGCGGGTCGAGTTGCTCTTCACGAGCCAGCAGGAGGAACTCTCGCAGCTCCTTGCGGAAGAACTCAGACCGGGGCGGGTAATCGAAGCCCAAGGTCGACAAGGCATCGATCACCCGGTAGTTGCCGGTATTGCGACCGAAAAAGGTTTCGACGCCAATGATCGCGACGATCACCTGAGCCGGCACACCGTATTCTTGCTCGGCGCGGGCCAACGCCTGCTCGTGCTGGCGCCAGAAGTCCACGCCACGGGCAATGCGCGCGTCGGTGATGAACATCGGGCGATATTCCTTCCACGGCTTGACCCGCTCGGCCGGACGCGAGATCGCATCGAGAATCGACTGCTTGCGCTGCACCTCACGGAACACGCCCATCAATTGCTCACCGGCGAAGCCGTAGTCGCGGGTCATTTCGCCGACGAACTCTGCCACCTGGGGCGAGCCATCATAATCACCGGCATTGGCCTGCTGGACTGCGCCGAACAAACCCATCGCGCCAATCCACGGCGCACAACGGGCAGCCCAGCCACGCACTACTTGCATGAAATTCTTCACCTTATTCAAACCTGTGCAATCCATTTGCGGTGCGTATGGATCGACATCAGAACGCCAAACGCTGACAGCAGCGTCACCAACGAAGTTCCGCCATAGCTAATGAAGGGCAGCGGCACGCCAACCACGGGCAGAAGGCCACTGACCATACCGATATTGACGAATACATATACAAAGAACGTCATGGTCAAGCTGCCTGCGAGCAACTTGCCGAACAATGTCTGAGCCTGGGCGGTGATCACCAGCCCACGACCGATCAGCAACAGGTAAATCAACAGCAACAGGCAGATGCCGACCAGACCGAACTCCTCGCCGAGCACGGCGATGATGAAGTCGGTGTGGCTTTCCGGGAGGAAATCCAGGTGCGACTGGGTGCCCAGCAGCCAGCCTTTGCCGAACACACCGCCCGAGCCGATCGCCGCCTTGGACTGGATGATGTTCCAGCCCGTGCCCAATGGATCGCTCTCGGGGTCGAGGAAGGTCAGGACCCGCTGCTTCTGGTAGTCGTGCATGACGAAGAACCACATCGCCACCGCCACCGGCACCGCTGCGGCGATCACGCTGATGATCCAGCGCCAGCGCAGGCCGCCCATGAACAGCACGAAGGCGCCCGAGGCCAGGATCAGCAGCGCAGTCCCGAGGTCCGGCTGGCGCACGATGAGAATGAACGGCACGCCGATCAGCACCAGGCTGATCGCCACATGCTTGAGGTGCGGTGGCAAAGTGCGCTTGGACAGGTACCAGGCAATGGTCGCCGGCATGATGATCTTCATGAATTCCGAGGGCTGGAAGCGGATCACCCCCGGGATGTTGATCCAGCGCGTGGCCCCCATGGCGTTGTGCCCCATGACGTCCACTACTACCAGCAGCAGCACCCCGACCACATAGGCCAAGGGCACCCAGCGCGCCATGAAGCGCGGCTCGAGCTGGGCGATGACGAACATCGACACCAGGCCGATGCCGAACGAGGTGGCCTGCTTGAGCAGCAAGTCCCAGTTCTTGCCACTGGCCGAATAGAGGACGAACAGGCTGCCGGCCGCCAGGGTCAGCAGGATGACCAGCAAAGGGCCGTCGACATGGATGCGCTGCAGAAAGCTCGCGCGCCGACGCATCACGTCCTCACTGGAGAGCATGCGATCGAAATTGTTCTTCACTGGGCCGATTCCTGGACAACGGTGGCAGGCGCGAATTCAGGTTTGAGCCGGCCGCTCTCGTCGAGCAGCCAGGCGTCCATCACCTGGCGCACGACAGGCGCTGCGACGCCGGAGCCGGATTCGCCGTTCTCGACCATCACCGAGACCACGATCTTCGGATCTTCGGCAGGGGCAAAGGCGACGAACAAGGCGTGGTCACGGTGGCGCTCCTGGAGTTTGTTGCGGTCGTATTTCTCGCCTTGCTTGATCGCCACCACCTGAGCGGTGCCGCTCTTGCCGGCGATGCGGTACTGGGAGCCGAGCGCGGCCTTGCGGGCGGTACCCCGGGCGCCATGCATCACCTGCTCCATGCCATGGGTGACCTTGGCCCAGTCGGACTTGTCACGCAGGACGATATCTTCCATCGGGTTCTCGTCCACCGGCGGCTTGCCTTCGATGGTCTTGGCCAGGTGCGGACGGTTCCACTTGCCCTTGTTGGCGATCAACGCAGTGGCCTGGGCCAGTTGCAACGGCGTGGCCTGCATGTAGCCCTGGCCGATCCCAAGGATCAGGGTCTCGCCAGGGAACCAGGCCTGGCGACGGGTGGCGCGCTTCCATTCACGCGATGGCATCAGCCCGGGGGACTCCTCGAACATGTCGAGGGAAACCTTCTGGCCGATGCCGAACTTGTTCATGTAGCTGGACAGGCGATCGATACCCATCTTGTGGGCAAGATCGTAGAAGTAAGTGTCGTTGGAGCGCATGATTGCGGTGTCCAGATCGACCCAGCCGTCACCGGTCCGGTTCCAGTTGCGGTACTTGTGGTCGTAGTTGGGCAATTGGTAGTAGCCGGGGTCGAAAACCCGGCTGCTCGCGGTCACCACACCGCTGTCCAGCCCGGCGATGGCCACTGCCGGCTTGATGGTCGAGCCGGGCGGATAGAGCCCGCGCAAGACACGGTTGAACAGCGGCCGATCGATCGAGTCACGCAGCTCGGCATAGGCCTTGAAGCTGATGCCGGTGACGAACAAGTTGGGATCGAAACTCGGCTGGCTGACCATCGCCAGCACCTCGCCAGTACGCGGATCCAAGGCCACCAGCGCGCCGCGACGTCCGCCCAAGGCAGCTTCGGCAGCCTCCTGCAGCTTGATGTCAAGGCTCAGCACGATGTCCTTGCCAGGCTCAGGGTCGGTGCGCTTGAGCACCCGCAGAACCCGGCCTCGGGCATTGGTCTCGACCTCCTCGTAGCCCACCTGGCCGTGCAGCTCGGCCTCGTAGAAGCGCTCGATGCCGGTCTTGCCGATATGGTGGGTGCCGCTGTAGTTGACCGGGTCGAGGCTCTTGAGCTCCTTCTCGTTGATGCGCCCGACATAGCCCACCGAATGGGCGAAATGCGCGCCCTGTGGGTAATGGCGCACCAGCTGCGCCGCCACGTCCACACCCGGCAGACGGAACTGGTTTACCGCAATGCGGGCGATCTGCTCTTCGTTGAGTTCGAACAGGATAGGCACCGGCTCGAATGGCCTGCGCCCCTGCTTCATGCGCTTTTCGAACAGGGCCCGGTCATCAGGCGTCAGCTCCAGCACCTCGACGATGGTGTCGAGCACCTGGCGCCAGTCACCTGAGCGTTCACGGGTCATGGTGAGGCTGAAGCTGGGACGGTTGTCAGCGACGATCACCCCGTTGCGGTCGAAAATCAGCCCGCGGGTCGGCGGGATCGGCTGCACGTGCACCCGGTTGTTTTCCGAAAGTGTGGAGTGGTAGTCGTACTGGATGACCTGCAGGTAGTAGAGCCGGGCGATCAGGACGCACACCAGCAGCACGACCGCCACCGCGCCGACCACGACGCGGCTGCGCACCAGGCGGGCGTCTTTCTCATGGTCCTTCAGACGAATCGGCTGCGACATCGGACGGGCTTACAGGCTCATTTGTGGTAGGGGTGCCCGGACAGTACGGTCCAGGCGCGATAGATCTGCTCGCCGATCAGTATCCTTACCAACGGGTGCGGCAGGGTCAGTGGCGACAGCGACCAACGCTGTTCGGCGCGTGCGCAGACCTCCGGCGCCAGGCCTTCCGGGCCTCCCACCATGAGATTGACCGTACGCGCATCCAGGCGCCAACGATCCAGCTCGCCCGCCAGTTGCTCGGTACTCCAGGGCTTGCCATGGACCTCGAGGGTGACGATGCGTTCCCCGGGCTGAACCTTGGCCAGCATGGCCTCTCCCTCCTGGCGAATCAGGCGGGCGACGTCGGCATTCTTGCCACGGGTATTCAGCGGAATCTCCACCAGCTCCAGCGACAGCTCCGGGGGCAGGCGCTTGGCATATTCATGCCAGCCTTCCTCGACCCAGCGGGGCATGCGCGAGCCGACCGCGATCAGGCGCAGGCGCACAGCGTTTCCTCAGCCCCGGTCCTTGAGATTTTCGGAATAGCTGTGAGCGTTTTCCGGGCTGTGGTGCTTGCCATCGGCGGAGCGGCTCTGCTCGGCACCCAGCCACAGGCGCTCGAGGTCGTAGAACTGACGCGCAGCGGCAGTCATCATGTGCACGATGACGTCGTTGAGGTCCAGCAGGACCCAGTCGCTGTCGCCCTTGCCTTCTTCGCCCAGCGGTTGCACACCCTGGAGCTTGACGATCTCGCGGACCTTTTCGGCCATCGCGTTGATCTGCCGGTTGGAAGTACCGGTGGCGATGATCATGTAGTCGGTCAGGCTGTGCTTTTCACGCACGTCGATGACCTGGATGTCCTGGGCCTTGACGTCTTCCAAAGCCGATTTGGCCAGGTTGACCAGCTCTTCGCCGTTGATTTTCTGCTTGCTCATAAGAAACTCGTTCAATTCATGAATGAGGCGCCTGATGGCGCCGTCAGTGCGACGCACGGTAAAGGTCGTGCGCCTCGATATAGGCCAGTACTGCGTCCGGCACCAGGAACCGTACCGACTTGCCGCTGGCCAGCAGCTGTCGGATCTGCGTGGCGGACACCGCGAGCGGCGTCTGCCAGACGAACGAAATGTGCCCCGCCGGGCCGGACATGGCGGTGGGATCGCTCTCCGAGCGCGCAGCCAGCAGGTTGCGCAGCTCGTCAGGGGGTTCGACATCGGCATCCGGGCGTTGCAGCACCAGGATGTGACAGTGTTGCAGCAGCTCTTCCCAGCGATGCCAGCTGGGCAGTCCGCAGAATGCGTCCCAACCCAGCACCAGGAACAGCTGGTCGTCAGCGCCGAGTTCGGCGCGGATCGACTCCAATGTATCGATGGTGTAAGACGGTTTGTCCCGCGAAAGCTCCCGCGCATCCACACTCAGCCGCTCGACCCCGGCCACGGCGCAACGCACCATGGCCAGGCGGTCCTGGGGTGCCACCTGCGGGGTGTCGCGGTGCGGTGGCCGGGCGTTGGGCAACAGGCGCAGCTCATCCAACGCCATGAACTCGGCCACTTCCAGCGCGCTGCGCAGGTGACCGATGTGCACGGGGTCGAAAGTGCCGCCGAGAATGCCGATGCGCCGGACTGCCTGGGCCTTGCTCAACTCAGCAGGACTCCTGGCCACGCAGCTGGCCGTCACCGATCACCACGTACTTCTCGCAGGTCAACCCTTCCAGGCCGACCGGTCCGCGGGCGTGCAGCTTGTCGGTGGAGATGCCAATCTCCGCGCCCAGGCCATACTCGAAACCATCGGCGAAGCAGGTTGGGGCGTTGAGCATCACCGAGGCCGAATCGACCTCGGCCATGAATCGCCGGGCCTGGCCCTGATGCTCGGTGATGATCGAATCGGTGTGGTGCGAGCCATAGTGGTTGATGTGCTCGATGGCCGCGTCCAGGCCTTCGACGACACGGATCGACAAGATCGCGTCGAGGTATTCGGTGTGCCAGTCGTCTTCGCTGGCCGGAGTGGCTGCGATGATCGCTCGGGTGCGTTCGCAGCCGCGCAGTTCGACGCCCTTCTCCTGGAAGCGGCGGGCCATCTCCGGGAGGAATGCCTCGGCGACAGTGGCATCCACCAGCAGGGTTTCCATGGCGCCGCAGATGCCGTAGCGATAGGTCTTGGCGTTGAACGCGACGCGCCAGGCCTTGTCCAGGTCTGCATGTTGGTCGACATAGACGTGGCAGATGCCGTCCAGGTGCTTGATCACCGGTACCCGGGCATCGCGACTGATGCGTTCGATCAGGCCACGACCGCCACGCGGCACGATCACATCGACAAACTCAGGCATGCTGATCAGCGCGCCCACGGCCGCGCGGTCGGTGGTCTCGACCACTTGGACCACGGCCGCCGGCAAGCCGGCCTCGGCCAGGCCCTGCTGGATGCAGGCGGCGATTGCGCGGTTGGAATGAATGGCTTCGGAGCCGCCACGCAAGATGGTGGCGTTGCCGGACTTCAGGCACAGGCTGGCGGCGTCGATCGTCACGTTCGGGCGCGACTCGTAGATGATCCCAATCACGCCCAGCGGCACGCGCATCTTGCCGACCTGGATGCCCGACGGGCGGTAGCTCATGTCTCGGATGGCACCGACCGGATCCGGCAGGCTGGCCACCTGGCGCAGGCCGGTGATCATGCCGTCGATGCGCGCCGGGGTCAGGGCCAGGCGATCCAGCAATGCCGGCTCCAGGCCATTGGCGCGGCCATTGGCCAGGTCCTGTTCATTGGCTGCTGTCAGCTCGGCACGGGCGGCATCCAGGGCGTCTGCGGCGGCCTGCAGGGCGCGGTTCTTCTGCGCGGTGCTGGCACGGCCGATCACGCGCGAGGCCTCACGGGCGGCGCGACCCAGGCGGGTCATGTAGTCAAGAACGGACTCAGTCATGGGCTCGGTGTCTTGGCGAAGGGGAAATCGGCTGATTATAACTGGCACGCTCGGGTACGCCCAGCGGCGGGTGGCGGATGGTCGAAAATGAGCGACAGGATCTGTAGGAAAGATGTAACTACCCATATCGAAATTGCGCCAAACCGATCATGGGGCAACCTGCTGGCCCAGAAAACGACACAGCGCATGCGAAAACGGCTTTATCCGCGAAAGGGGCACTGCTGCCCCTCGGTTCAGCCTCGATTAAGCCATTAATTGCTATCATCTGCGCCCCGACCACCACGAGCCGACCGCATGCCAGACACAGCCCCCTGCCCGGCCCGCGCCCTGCCCGACAGCTTCTTCGACCGAGACGCCCAGACCTTGGCCCGGGACCTTTTGGGCAAGGTGATCCGCCATCGCCAGGGCAATCTCTGGCTCGCGGCACGCATCATCGAGACCGAGGCCTATTACCTCACCGACAAAGGCAGCCACGCCTCGCTCGGCTACACCGAAAAGCGCAAGGCGCTGTTCCTTGATGGTGGGCACATCTACATGTACTACGCCCGCGGCGGCGACTCGCTGAACTTCAGCGCCCACGGCCCGGGCAATGCCGTGCTGATAAAATCCGCCTACCCCTGGGTGGACGCGATTTCAGATGCCAACAGCCTGGCGCAGATGCAACTGAACAATCCCGATGCCAGCGGCAACCTGCGCCCGGCCGAGCGCCTGTGCGCGGGGCAGACCCTGCTATGTCGAGCCCTGGGCCTGAAAGTGCCGAACTGGGACGCCAAGCGTTTCGACCCAGAGCGCCTGTATGTCGAGGACTGCGGTGCAGTGGTAGCGCAGGTGATCCAGACCACCCGCCTGGGCATCCCCCATGGCCGCGACGAACATCTCCCCTACCGCTTCGTCGATGCCGAATACGCGCGCTTTTGTACACGGAACCCGCTGCGCCGGGGCCAAGTCGAAGGACGTGATTTTTCCATCCTGAAACAAGGAAGCTGACCCCATGGGCCAATGGCTCGACAGCCTGACCGGCTGGCTCAGCGCCAACCCCCAGTGGCTTGGCCTGGCGATTTTCCTGGTGGCCTGCGTGGAATGCCTGGCCATCGCCGGCATCATCGTGCCGGGGACCGTTCTGCTATTCGCCGTGGCCGTGCTGGCCGGCAGCGGCACCTTCAGCCTCGGCGAGACATTGCTGCTGGGCTTTCTCGGCGGGCTGCTGGGGGACGCGGTGTCGTACTCACTGGGCAAGCGGTTCCATCAGAACATCCGCCGCCTGCCGCTATTGCGCCATCATCCGGAATGGATCGGCAGCGCCGAGGCTTACTTCCAGCGTTATGGTATCGCCAGCTTGCTGGTAGGACGCTTCATCGGCCCGCTGCGACCGATGCTGCCCATGGTCGCAGGCATGTTCGACATGCCGCTGCCGCGCTTCATCGCCGTCAGCCTGCTGGCCGGCGCCGGCTGGTCGGTGGCTTACCTGTTGCCGGGCTGGGCCACCGGGGCGGCTATGCGCCTACCTCTGCCGGAAGGGTTCTGGCTGGATGCAGGCGTCATCGCCGGCACGTTGGCGGTGCTGATCGGCTTTAGCCTCAACAGCAGCCTGCGTGACCAGCGCTACGGCACACGCCTGATCGCCGGCCTGAGCTTCCTCGCCCTGGCAGGCATCTTCTTGGGCTGGCCATTTCTGCACGAATTCGACCAAGGAATCATGACCCTGGTGCAGGAGCACCGTAGCCAGGCAGTCGATGGCGCCGTGGTGCTGATCACCCGCTTGGGAGATTTTCGTACTCAACTGTTCCTGGGCGGCTTGCTCACCGGGCTTCTGTTGCTGGCACGGCAGTGGCGTCATGCCCTGTTCGCCGGTGGCGCGCTGATGGGTACGGCGATCGCCAACGGCACGTTGAAATGGCTATTCGCTCGCGCACGCCCCGAAGTACTGACCGACCCACTGACCAGCTACAGCATGCCCAGCGGCCACAGCTCGGCGTCGTTTGCGTTCTTCCTGGTGCTGGCAGTGCTGGCCGGACGCGGCCAGCCGCCGCGCATGCGCCTGACCTGGGTGATGCTGGGCTGCCTGCCGGCACTGGCGATCGCCTTGTCGCGGGTATACCTGGGGGCCCATTGGCCGACCGATATCCTTGCCGGAGCGCTGTTGGCGTGTTGCGTCTGCGCGCTGAGCCTGACCCTGGTGCAGCATCGCCAACCGCTTCAGGCCTTGCCACTGCGCGTGTGGTGGCTGGTACTGCCGGCCTGCGTTGCCCTGTTGGCGTTCTTCGCCCTGCACGCCCTACCCCAGGCGCTGTTGCGCTACCAATATTGAGACGCGACCCGTTCGGTGTACTCACCGCCGCATTCATAGGTAAACCCGCTCCCACCGCTCTTGCGTCGTTTCTGCAGGAGCGGGTTTACCCGCGAAAGGGCCCAGACAAGCAATGCAACGGACCGTTGCATCTACTGCGCTGCACCGGGCAATTCAAGCGAACAGCTCGCCCTGGATGCGGTCCAGCAGGTTCTGGATGGCCTCGAGCCGCAACTGCGGCGAGTCGATGGCCAACAGGTCGAGCTTGTCTTCTTCCATGAACGGCAACAGGTAGCCCAGCTGGTTGGCCAGGGACTGGCATCCATCCACGGCCCGCGGCATATCCAGAGCCGCCACCATCGGGTGTTCACCCAGCGCTTGCAGCAGCGCCAGCAGATCGTCATCCCGCTCGGACAGCGCGCTGTCCGCAAGCTCCGGCAGCCAGTGCACATCGCCGACCATCAACTGATCTTTCTGCACCTCGGTCTGCTCCAGGCGAAAACGCCGCACACCTTCCACGCGAATGCCCAGCAAGCCGTTTTCCTGCTGCACGAAGTCGCGGATCAGCGCCTCGCAGCCGACCGAGGCCACCACCGGCGGCGCCTTGCCGACCTGCTCGCCCTCGAGGATGCACACCACGCCGAACCCACCGCCCTGCTTCATGCAACGGCTGATCATGTCCAGGTAGCGCGCCTCGAAAATCTGCAGATCGAGCAGGCAGCCGGGAAACAGCACGGTATCGAGGGGAAACAGCGGTAGCGTCATCTTCATTCCTCACACCAGCAGGCTGACCGCCAACGGCAGGAACACCGCCGTGGCCACGCCCATCAGGCTCATCGCCAGCGCGGCGAAGGCGCCGCATTCGTCACTTTCCTGCAAGGCAACCGAGGTGCCTACCGCATGGGCGGTGATGCCCAGAGACATGCCGCGCGCCTCGGGGCTGAGCACGCCAAAGCGGGTCAGCAAAGCCGGGCCGAAGATTGCCCCGATCACCCCGGTGATCAGCACGAACACCGCTGCCAGGGCCGCAACGCCACCAATCTGCTCGGCCACCAGCATGGCAATGGGTGATGTCACCGACTTTGGCGCCATGGTCATCAGGATCATGTGCTCGGCCCCGAACCACCACCCCAGCGCCAGGCACGCCACGGTGGCGAACAGGCCTCCGATTACCAGCGTAGTAAATGTCGGCCAGAACAGTTGGCGGATCCGCCGCAGGTTCAGGTAGAGCGGCACAGCCAAGGCGACGGTGGCCGGGCCCAGGAGGATGTAGAGGATCTCGGTGCTCTTGCGATACTCGGTGTAATCGATGCCACACGCCAGCAGTACGCCGATGACCAGCACCATCGACATCAGCACCGGTTGCAGGAAGATCCAGCGGGTTTTCTCGTAGGCCGCCAGCACCACCTGATAGGCCCCCAAAGTGATGCCGATGCCGAACAGAGGGTGGTGGATGACCGCGTCGAGCGCGCCTTGCCAGTCGAACATCATGGCTGCTCCTTGTGCTTGCCTTGGCGGTTGATGAGCTTTTGCATCAGTACGCCGACGAACACCAGGGTCACCAGGCAGGAAATCACCAAGGCGCCAGCGATGGCCCAGAAGTCCGCGGCGATGTCCTTGGCATAGACCATCACGCCCACCGCCGGCGGCACCAGCAACAACGGCAGGTAGCGCAGCAGGCTACCGGACGCCTCACTCAAAGGCTTGCCCACTTCACCTCGCACCATCAGCGATACCAGCAACAGCAGCAGGCCAATGATCGGTCCCGGCAAGATGGGCACGAACAGATGATTGATCGCCGTCCCCAGCAGTTGAAACAACACCAGCCAGGTCAAACCACGCAACAGCATAAGGATCTCCTCCAGGCAGTGCGGCCATTATAAGCATGCACCCTGCAGCCCTAGTAAGCCGATTTGCGGCGAAAAGATGACAACTTGACTGTAACGGGGCGACCGTGATGATCTTGCACTGCCGTACCAAATCGAGCAGCAAGACAACCTGGAGAGTCGCGATGCCCTATGTACCTGTTAGCGCGTTATCGCAGTATGTCGGCAAGGAACTGGGACGTTCCGAGTGGTTGAAGATCGATCAGCAGCGCATCAACCTGTTTGCCGAGGCCACGGGGGACTTCCAGTTCATCCATGTCGACCCAGACAAGGCCGCCAAGACGCCATTCGGCGGCACCATCGCCCACGGTTTCCTGACCCTCTCGCTGATTCCCAAGTTGATGGAGGACATCCTCGTCCTGCCCGAAGGTCTGAAGATGGCGCTCAACTACGGGCTGGACAGCGTGCGATTCATCCAGCCGGTAAAGGTGGACAGCCGGGTGCGCCTGAAAGTCGAGCTGGCCGACGCCACGGAGAAGAAACCCGGACAATGGCTGCTCAAGATCACCGCCACCCTGGAAATTGAAGGCGAGGAAAAACCGGCCTACATCGCCGAGCCACTCTCGTTGTGCTTCGTCTGACTCGAGGCCGCCTGCCAGCCCTTCACGAGTGAACCGCTCCCACAGGTGCGGCGCTTCCATCAAAAGCACCGCAAAACCTGTGGGAGCGGTTCACTCGTGAAGGGGCCGGCGTGCGGCGCCCAGTACCTTCGCCGGCGCATTCTGCGGCATACTCGACGCATCGTTTGCCCGGAATCCGCCATGCGCGCACTGCTGCCCTTCACCTTGATCCTGCTGCTCGCCGCTTGTGGCGAAGGCGAACCCTTGTCGCCACCGGACGCCCGCCTGCCCGATGGGGGCCGCTACCGAGGGCAGGTGGTCGACGGCCTCCTGCAGGGCGAAGGGCGCATCGACTACCCCAATGGGAGTTGGTACGCCGGCACTTTCCTCAACGGCCAATGGCATGGCCAGGGCGAGTGGCACGGCAGTAATGGCGAGATCTACCGAGGTCAGTTCGCCGAAGGCCTGTTCCATGGCTTGGGCGATCTGACCACACCCGGTAGCCACTACGCTGGCACCTTCAAGCATGGCCGGCGCGACGGCGAAGGCACCCTCAAGCAAAACGACCAGACCTACCGCGGCCAGTTCGCCAACGACCAGTACGAAGGCGCCGGCGAACTGGAGCTGGCCGACGGCAGCCGCTACCAAGGCTTGTTCGCCAAAGGCAAACCCAACGGCGCCGGCGTCCGCAGCGATGCCAACGGCAATCAGTTCAGTGGCCACTTCGTCGACGGCTTGCTCCAGGGAGCCGGCACCTACGACAGCGTCGAAGGCGAGCAATACATCGGCGAGTTCAAGGACAACCGCCTCGAAGGCCGCGGACGTTATGAGAACGCTGAGGGCGATGTATGGATCGGTGACTTCAAAGACGGCACCCTCGACGGCCAGGGCGAGATGCTCGGCAGCGATGGCAGCCGCTACAAAGGCGGCTTTCGCGACTGGCAGTTCAGCGGCAAAGGCCACCTGCAACTCGCCGACGGTAGCCAGTATGTGGGCAGTTTCGAAAACGACACCTACCAGGGACATGGCCGGCTGATCCAGGCCAACGGCAAGGTCGAAGGCGGTTATTGGGTCAAGGGCGTACGGGTACGCGACGAGAAGAACAAGCTGCTCCCCGACCCGCTGGATCTGGCCTTGCTCAACCAAGGCCAACTGCTCGAGCGGTCGCTGGCCAGCGTGCCGCCTTCCCAACCGCCCATCCAGCTGTACAGCCTAGTTGTGGCAGGCGACGGCCAGCAGAGCGTGTTTCTGCGTGAGGCCGACTACGTCAGCAATATGCTCAAGATCCGCTTCGGCGCCCATGGCCAGATTACCTTGGTCAACCACCGCGACCATATGGCCGACCGTCCCATGGCCACTCGCGAGAACCTTACCCGTGCCGCGCGCACCCTGGCCGAGCGCAGCGGCCCTGAAGACCTGATTTTCATCTACCTCACCAGCCACGGCAGCCCTGACCACCAACTGGTATTCGACCAGCCCCGCCTGCAACTGGCGGACCTGTCCGCCGACGAATTAGCCAGCGCCTTGGCTCCGCTCAAGGAGCGCGACAAGGTCATTGTGATCTCGGCCTGCTATTCAGGTGGCTATATCGCCCCGCTCAAGAACGACCGCACGCTGATCATGACTGCGGCGCGCCCCGACCGGGTGTCCTTCGGCTGTTCGGAAGAGGCTGATTTCACCTATTTCGGCGACGCCTTGTTCGCCGAGGCGCTGAATCAGACCGACGACCTCAAGCAGGCCTTCGAACTGGCGCGCGCCAGTGTTGCCGAACGTGAAAGAAGGGAAGGTTTCGAAGCCTCCGAGCCGCAGCTCTGGGCACCGCCTGCAGTGCTTGCACACTGGCAGAGCCTGCGCCGGCAACAGGCCGAGGAAGCCTTGCGCAATGAAGCTCAACCAGTGCGTGGGGACCAGGCAAAAACACCTGAGGCCCACTAAGCTTGGTAGTAACAAAGGGAGAGACATCATGTACTTGACGCCTCAGCATGTCCTGCTTGCCGGAGCCACGGGTCTTACGGGTGAACACCTGCTCGACCGCCTGCTCAACGAGCCCACCATCAGCCGGGTGCTGGCGCCGACCCGCCGCCCGCTGGCCGAACATCCACACTTGGAAAACCCCGTGGGTGATCCGGCCGTGTTTCTCCCGCAACTGGCCGGTCGCGTCGATATCGCCTTCTGCTGCCTGGGCACCACGCTCAAGCAGGCAGGCTCGGAAACCGCGTTCCGCGCCGTAGACCTGGACATGGTCGTCGCCTTCAGCAAACGAGCCCGGGAAATGGGCGCCCGTCACCTGCTGGTGGTCAGCGCCCTGGGCGCCGACCCCAAATCGTCGATCTTCTACAACCGGGTCAAGGGCGAGATGGAAGAAGCACTCAAGGCCCAGGACTGGCCACAATTGACCATCGTCCGACCTTCGCTGCTGCTGGGAGACCGTGTCGAACCCCGGGCAAGCGAACGCATTGCCGCCCCCTTCGCCCGCCTGATCCCTGGCAAGTACCGGGGCATCGAAGCCTGCACCCTGGCCCGAGCACTGTGGCGCCTAGCTTTGGAGGAAGAGGACGGGATTCGGATCGTCGAGTCCGACGAGTTGCGCAAGCTGGGCAAGAAATAGCCTAGCGCTGGCAAACCCGCTCCCACCTGACCTGCGCAAGGCCCGTTGGGAGCGGGTTCATCCGATAAACGCCCTCACAGACCGCCCGTGGCGTTGAACCCCACCCCTGCCGCGGTCAGCAACGACAATGGCAATAGCAATGTGTCCAGCAATGCGCTGCCCGGCAGGTCCAGCCCCGGGTAAGCCGGCGCCTGGGCGCCAAAGCGATCCTCGGGGCAGCAGCCGCCGTTCATCACATACAGGTCCAACCGCGTTCCTGCATACACGACCGGTGCCCCGGGTTTGTTGGCATCCAAGGTGCGCACGGTCGCGCAGCCGCTGAGCAGCACTACCGCCAGCAGCCCCATCAACAGTCGACTCAATCGTCAGCCCCGAAATGATGCTCACCCCAGCGCGGCAGCATGTCCTGGGGGATGTTCAGCAGATTGAGGATGCGCGCCACGACGAAGTCGACCAGATCGTCGATGGTCTGGGGCTGGTGATAGAAGCCTGGGGCCGCCGGCAGGATCACCGCGCCCATCTGCGACAGCTTGAGCATGTTCTCCAGGTGGATGGTCGAGAACGGCGCCTCGCGGGGCACGAGGATCAACTGGCGGCGCTCCTTGAGGGTGACGTCCGCGGCACGCTCGATCAGGTTGTTGCAGGCTCCCGTGGCGATGGCCGACAACGTTCCGGTGGAGCACGGCACCACCACCATCGCCGCCGGCGCGCCGGAGCCGGAGGCCACCGGCGCCATCCAGTCTTCCTTGCCGTACACGCGGATCTGCCCGTCGGCAGCCCCTGTGTACTCGGTGAGGAAGGTCTGCATCGCTTGAGGTTTGGCCGGCAGTACCACGTCGGTCTCGGTGGACATCACCAATTGCGCGGCCTTGGAGATCAGAAAGTGCACCTCCCGGTCCTCGCGCACCAGGCAATCGAGCAGGCGTAGGCCATATTGCGCGCCGGAGGCGCCGGTCATGGCCAGGGTAATGCGCTCCGGCCCGCTCACTTGAGGGCCTCGGCCAGTTTGCCGTGCAGCCCGCCAAAGCCGCCGTTGCTCATGATGACCACGTGGGTGCCTGGGCGCGCCTGGCCTTTGACCCGCTCGATGATCGCCTCGAGGCTGTCGGCCACTACCGAGGGTACCTTGCACTGCGCTGCGGTGGCCGCCAGGTCCCAGCCCAGGTTGGGGGGGGCGTACCAGATCACTTGGTCGGCGTGCTCGACGCTGTCCGGCAGGCCGTCACGGTGGGCACCCAACTTCATGGAGTTGGAACGCGGCTCGATCACCGCGATCACCGGCGCCTCGCCGACGCGCTTGCGCAGCCCGTCGAGGGTGGTGGCGATGGCGGTCGGGTGGTGGGCGAAGTCGTCATAGATGGTCACGCCTTGAACCTCGGCGACCTTTTCCATCCGCCGCTTAACGCTCTTGAAGGCGCTCAGGCCTTCAATGGCCATGGTCGGCGCCACCCCCACATGGCGAGCTGCAGCCAAGGTCGCCAGGGCGTTGGCGACGTTGTGCTGGCCGGTCAGTTCCCACTGGACAACCCCTTGGACCACGCCTTCGAACAACACCTCGAAGTGAGAGCCATCGGCGCTCAGCAGGCGCGCCTGCCATTGGCCGCCCTCGCCTGTGGTTTGCACCGGCGTCCAGCAACCCATGCCGATGACGCGCTCCAAGGCCTGTTCTGTGGTGGGGTGGATGACCAGGCCTTCGCTAGGGATGGTTCGCACCAAATGGTGGAACTGCCGCTCGATGGACGCCAAATCCGGGAAGATATCCGCATGATCGAATTCAAGATTGTTGAGGATCGCCGTACGGGGGTGGTAATGGACGAACTTCGAACGCTTGTCGAAGAAGGCGCTGTCATACTCGTCGGCTTCGACGACGAAGAACGGCGTGCCGCCCAGGCGTGCCGATACCGAGAAGTTCTGCGGCACGCCGCCGATCAAGAAGCCCGGGCTCATGCCTGCATGTTCCAGTACCCATGCCAGCATGCTGCTGGTGGTGGTCTTGCCGTGGGTGCCGGCCACTGCCAGCACCCAACGGCCCTGCAGCACGTGATCGGCCAACCACTGCGGGCCGGAGACATAGGGCAGCCCCTTGTTCAGCACGTACTCCACGGCCGGGTTGCCCCGGGACATGGCGTTGCCGATCACCACCAGGTCAGGCGCTGGCTCCAGCTGGGCCGGATCGTACCCTTGGGTCAACTGGATGCCCTGGGCCTCCAACTGAGTGCTCATGGGAGGGTAGACGTTGGCGTCGGAGCCGGTGACCCGATGGCCCAGCTCCTTGGCCAGCACCGCCAGCGAACCCATGAAAGTGCCGCAAATACCGAGAATGTGAATGTGCATGGTCGACCTCGCAAAACTTCGGGGCAGGTTAGCCCAGGGCGAGGGAAATCGCACTCGCTGTTTCGCTCAACCCGCCCTGGCGATGCCGTGTTTGCGCAGTTTTCGATACAAGGTGTTGCGACTGATGCCCAGATGCTCGGCGACATGCGTCATGTGCCAGTGTTTTGCCTCTAGCACGGTCAGCAGCGCGTCCCGCTCGGCATGCTCGAGCGTGGCGGGATGTTTGTGGGATCGGGCCTGCCCCGCAGTGGCGCCAGCAGGGTCGACATCCTCGACGCGCTCGCGGGCCAAACCCGCTCCCATCGAGTCGGCGCCCGCTTTCACGATGGCTGGCAAGTCGGAAAACTCGATGCGATTGTCTTCACACAGAGCGACCAGCGTGCGCAGCACATTGCGCATCTGCCGCACGTTGCCCGGCCAGGCAAACTCCAGCAACGCCTGACGAGCGGACGGTGCGAGGTCGATGGCCTCGCCAGAGGCCTCCTGGCGCAACAGGAAATCGAGCAACTGGGCCTTGTCGCTGCGCTCGCGCAACGCCGGCAGCGCCACTTCCAGGCCGTTGAGCCGGTAATACAGGTCCTCGCGGAAGCTGCCCTCGCTCACCCGTTCCAACAGGTCACGGTGGGTGGCGCTGATGATCCGTACATCCACCGCCTGGGGCTCCCCCCCAATCGGCACCACCTGGCGCTCCTCCAGCACCCGCAACAGGCGAGTCTGCAGGGCCAGCGGCATGTCGCCGATCTCGTCGAGCAGCAAGGTGCCACCGTCGGCCTGCAGCAGCTTGCCGCGCATGCCCTCCTTGCGTGCCCCGGTGAAACTGCCACCGCGATAGCCGAACAGCTCACTCTCGATCAGGCTCTCCGGGATCGACGCGCAATTGATGGCCACGAATGGCTTGTCGCGACGCTGACTGGCCTGGTGCACGGCCTGGGCGAACGCCTCCTTGCCGCAGCCGGTCTCGCCGCACAGCAGCAGCGGCACGTCACGTTCGAACACTCGCACGGCGCGGCGCAAGTCCTGCTCCAGTGCAGGGTCGACCACGCAAATACCCGTGGGAATGTCATGCCGGACCTCGGGCAGGCTCGCCGGCACCGACCAGGCGGATGCCCGCGCCTGGCCACGCAGGGTGGCGAACACTTGGCGGCCATCGCGGGTATGCAGCGGCCAGGCCGTACTGCCTTGGGGTGTGGCACGACTGAACAGTTCGTCATGACTACAGGCGAAGAACATTCCCACCGGCTTGCCGAGCATACCGCCGCGGATGGTGCCCAGCAGGTTCAGCGCGCTCTGGTTGACCGCGCAGATCCGGCCGTCACCGTCGAATGCCACCAGCCCTTCACTGAACAGCCCGACCGACTCGGCCTGCAGGTGGAAGCGCAGCAGCCACTGATGCTCGAAATGACGCAGGAAGTAGCAGCTCTCGATCATTTTTGCCGACAGGTTGACCAGCGCCATGGTGTGGAACTGGCTCTGTCGCGAGACCTCCGGGCGGGCCGAAGACACATCGAGTACCGCCAGCAGTTCTCCGTGTGGATCGAACACCGGGCTCGCCGAGCAGGTCAGGCCGGTATGCCGGCCGCGGAAGTGCTCACCTTGATGAATGGTCAAGGCCTGGCGCTCGACCAGGCAGGTGCCGATGCCATTGGTGCCTTCGCGAGCCTCGCTCCAGTCGGCGCCCAGCCACAGCCCGGCACGCTCGAAGATGCGCCGCTCGGTGGGGGCGGTCACGCAGTTGAGGATCACGCCGCGAGCATCGGTCAGCAGCACGGCATGGCCAGCGCCGGAAAGCTGCTGGTGCAGGCTGTTCATCTCAGTGTCGGCGATCTGCAGCACCTGCTGCAGGCGTTCGCGGCTTTCCAGCAGGCGACCATGCTCCAGCACCACAGGCGCCTGGGCCTGGGCCGGGTCGAGATGATAGTCCTCCAGGCAACGCAGCCAGGAGCGCGCGATCGAAGGGTCGCTGCCTGGCCCACTGGCCTGACCGCTGGCGACCGTGAGCACCTGGTGGGCATGGCGGCTGAACGAGTTGCTCTGCATTGTTGTTCTTCTCCGCAGATAGAGCGTTGCGCCAGCATCCTCCACCTGTCAGCGCATTGCAACGACACGCTGACCACTGAGTCATATGCTGTACCGGGAGCGGTACAAAATGTCACGACAGGCGTGCCACTGTTGCCACAGCCGCGCCCCTAACTTCCTCACCGCATCAGGCAAAGCCCTTGATCTACAAGGGGTGCACGGCACTGGCCCGACCTTTGCTCTACGCTTTTCAACTCCGCAACAAACACAATAGCCAGGAGACACACCATGCGTTACGCACATC
>NZ_KV793333.1:0-34352 GCF_001808425.1 Pseudomonas sp. HMSC08G10
AGGCGAAAAGCGCCGGTGGCGCCCCCACCAAACCCGGATATTCCCCCAACCTGAAAGCCCAAGCCCAAATAGAATCACCACCTATACTTCCCAGTCCCAAATGCAAGGAGCCTCACCATGTCCCTGGAAAAACAAGGCACCTGCCTCTGCGGCGAAACCCACCTGAAAGTGACCGTCGACAACACCCACATCAGCGCCTGCCACTGCAGCATGTGCCGCAAGTGGACCGGCGGCCCGCTACTGGTCGTTCATTGCAGCCACCCTCCAACGATCGAAGGGCGCGCGCCAAGCGTCTACGACTCCTCCGACTGGGCCCAGCGCGGCTTTTGCGGCCAGTGCGGCACACATCTGTATTACCGCCTCAAAGCCAACGATTTCTATGCCATCCCGGTAGGCCTGTTGGACGGCGACGAAGCCTGGGCTTTCGACTTGCAGATTTTCGTCGAGCAAAAGCCCGCCTGGTACTGCTTCGCCAACCAGACCAAGGAATTGACCGGCCAGGAGGCGTTCGAGCAACTGGGCTAGCGCAGTAGACGCATCAAGCCTTGCCAAAGCAGCACATTCCTGAGAAAAGGGCGGCCCCGAAATCCGCTTCAAGGAAACCGCCATGAGCAGCGAACTGCAAATCATCGATATCCAGGAAGGCGACGGCAAGGCCGTGGTCAAGGGCGCGTTGATCACTACCCAGTACACCGGCTGGCTGGCCGATGGCAGCGAGTTCGACTCCTCTTGGTCGCGTGGCAAGCCGTTCCAGTGCGTGATTGGTACCGGCCGCGTCATCAAAGGCTGGGACCAGGGCCTGATGGGCATGCGTGTTGGCGGCAAGCGCAAGCTGATGGTGCCGGCGCACCTGGGGTATGGCGAGCGCAACGTGGGTTCGATCCCGCCGCACTCCGACCTGACGTTCGAAATCGAGCTGCTGGAAGTACTGACGCGCGATGATTGAGTCATCCGCGTCTTACCCAGGTTGCAGGTTAGGAGAAATCACTCGGTAAACAACGAAGCGACGGGTATTGCTCGCTCCTCTGGCAGGGCGCCTTCTGCGTTCCAGCGATGACGTGATGCCTGTCCCGTTGCAATCCGACACGGGTGATCGGGTACGGCTACAAGGTCGCTTCCACACCTGCAACGGTGCACGTGTGGAAGCGACGAAGGCGCCACAGCGCAGCCTTAACGTCCGAACATCATCGGCCAACCCACGACTTTCTTCGCTCGGGGTGTCGCATAAGTGCGCACTTTCGAGGTGCTCAAGCCCAGCCTCACCAGCGATTCGGCGATGCTCACCGCTGCACTGACCCCATCCACTACCGGTACCCCCGTACGTTGACGGATCTGTTCATCGAGCCCGGCCATGCCGCCGCAGCCCAGGCAGATCACCTCGGCTTTGTCTTCACGCACGGCGCGTTCGGCCTGTTCGACGATCGCTTGCACGGCACGCTGCGGGTCGGCTTCCAGGTCCAGCACGGCAAGACCACTGGCGCGTACCGAGGCGCAGCGGTCGTACAGCCCGGAGAGCTTGAGGCGGTCCTCGATCAGCGGCACGGTGCGGTCCAGGGTGGTGACCACCGAATATTTGTGGCCCAGGTACATGGCGGTGCTGGCGGCGGCGTCGGTGATGTCGACTACCGGCACGTCGAGCAGTTCCTGCAAGCCTTCGCGGCCATGCTCGCCATAGCCGGCCTGGATCACGGCATCGTAGGGTTGATCGAAATTCAGCACCCGGTCCATCACGGCGATAGCGGCGAGATAGCTCTCGAAGTTGCCTTCCACGGACTCCGCGCCGAACCAAGGCGTGAGGCCGACGATTTCGGTGCCTGGGGAGGCCACGCTGCGAGCTTGCTCGGCGATGGCGTCAGTGATGGCGGTGGTGGTGTTGACGTTGGCAATCAGAATGCGCATGGGGACTTCCCTATCAATGGCTGCTGTGGTCGACGGCGATAGCTTCACCGCTGACGTCGAGGTACTGGCGGTTGCGCGGGGCGACCAGCAGGTAGAGGGTGGCTGCGGTGCCGGCACCGATCAGCCAGGAGAACGGCGCGACGCTGTGGAAGTGGGGCACCAGTGCCAGCACGATGGCCAACAGGGCTGTCGGCAGGAAGGCCGCGACGGCGCGCAGGTTGATGCCCCGCGTGTAGAAGTAGGCCCCCGCGGGATTCTCGCTGTAGAGCTCGGGCACATTGACCTGGCCTTTTCGCAGCAGCCAGTAGTCCGCCATGATCACGCCATACAGGGGGCCGAGCAGGGCGCCCAGACCTGACAGGAAATACACGATCACCAGCGGGCTGTTGTAGAGGTTCCAAGGCAGGATCAGCACCGCCAGGGTGGCGCTGATCAAACCGGCGCGGCGGAAGTTCAGATGGCGTGGCGCCAGGTTGCTGAGCACGAAGGCCGGGGCGACGAAGTTGGCCATGATGTTCACCGCCACGGTGACGATCAGGAAGGCCAGGCAACCGAGTACCAGGAAGGCTGTGCTGGGGATGGAGGCGACGATCTGGGTGGGGCTGTCGATGACCTGGCCGTTGATCTGGAACTGTGCGCCGCACAGCACCGCAGTGATGGTGGCGAACACCAGGATGTTGACCGGCAAGCCCCAGAAGTTGCCCACACGGATGGTTTTGCGGCATGGCGAGGAGCGAGCGAAGTCGCAGAAGTTCAGCACCAGCGTGCCGTAGATGGCCAGCCATAGCGCGCCGCCGGCAAAGATGTTGCGCCACATCTCATAACCGGTCAGCGGTTCGGCCACCGACCAGGCGATGCGGGCATCGGCCTGGAAGTACATCCACCCGGCCAGGCTCGCCACGGTCAAGAGGATCACCGGGCCTGCGAAGGCCTCGTAGCGGCGCACCATCTCCATGCCGTAGGCAAGGATCACCAGTTGCACCAGCCAGATCGCCACGAAGCACACCCAGCCCAGGCTCGACAGGCCAAGAAGGCTGTTGTGGTCGTAGGCGGCCAGCTGCGGCCACACGGCGGTGAGCAATACCCGCAGCACCACGGACGCCAGGTAGGTCTGGATACCGAACCAGGCGATGGCGATCACCGCACGGATCAGCGCCGGTATCTGCGCGCCGTGGATGCCGAAGGCGATGCGACTGATCACCGGGAACGGTACGCCGGTTTTCTGTCCCATGTACCCGGACAAGTTCATGAAGAAGTACACCAGCGCTGCGCCGATCGCCAGGGACAGAAGAATTTGCCAGCCGCCCAGGCCCAGGGCGAACAGCCCCATGGCGAAGGAATAGTTGGCGATGTTGTGCACGTCATTGGTCCACAGCGCGAAGATGCTGTAGCGGCCCCAACGGCGGCCCTCGATACGGGTTGGGGCGAGGTCTCGGTTATGCAGGCGTGGGCTGAGTTCAAGCGTCGGCGAATGGCCGTTCAGTGGAAGAGAAGGGGAGGCGGTGCTGGCAACGGATAGTTCAGGGGCTAGGTTGAGGCTGGTACTCATTCGTCAGGCTCCTGATGCGCGTGGACTGCGATGAGCGGGCAGCGCACGGGCTCGCCATCTCGTCGGTGCAGCGTTGGCATCACTGGGTTCTGGGCGCAACGGCCTGATGTGGGAAGCAGGCGCTGCGAGTTCTTGTATGTATGTTTTGTTGTATTTGTATACAAAACATGAGCACACAAAAGCGAGTTCCATGCCAGGCAAAAAGCAACTTTTAGGGTATGGCTTTTTGCAACTTAACCTGTTGAAAGTTAAGTTAATGAAAGAAGAGAAATATATGTTGACCAAATGAACAGGTTTATTTTTCGGTGTTGCTTTTAGTTGATCAATTGGTCAGATTTTATGGTGGGAAGTGTGTAGGTGAGTGAGTCGATGATGGACAAAAGTGCACACAAAAATGACACCTTAAGTGACATTCTTGTGTACAAAGTATCGATCGCTAAATGTCAATAACGCTTTTCGTATAGAGCCCATTCAAGCCATCGGCGGCAGCCGACGTTTTACCGGGGTTTTCTTGATGATTGCGGTGTTGGTTTCCGCCAGCACATTGATGCGATCGAGCAGCGTGTCGAGTTGCTCCATCGACCGCACGTGCAAGCGTGCGATGAAGCAGTCTTCCCCGGTGACCTTGTCGCACTCGGTGAACTCGGGGATGGCAATGATCTGCCTCTCCACCTCCTGCAACTGACCCGGCAGCGGGCGGATCCGTACGATGGCTTGCAACTGGTAGCCGAAGCTGCGCGGATCCACCTCGACGGTGTAGCCGCGCAGTACACCACGCTCCTCCAGGCGCCGCAGGCGTTCGCTGACACTGGGGGCCGACAGGCCGCTGACCTGGGCCAGGGCCTTGAGCGAGCGGCGGGAATCTTCCATCAGCGCATTGATCAGCAGTTGGTCGATGGCATCGGTCATGGGTACCTCGTTAGGCGTTTTTTGTTTTCTGCCTTGATAGTAAAGGCAAGATGACGAAATCGCCTTTTTTATCCGCTGGATGGCGCGCTAGGGCACTGGGCATACTGTGGCCATGTTCGACAGGAGGTGTGAGATGGACAATTCGTTGCGCCGCGGCTCGCTGGAAATGGTCGCCGCCATGCTGATTTCCGGGACCATCGGTTGGTTCGTGCTGGTGTCCGGGCAACCGGTGCTGGAAGTAGTGTTCTGGCGCTGCGTGTTCGGCGCCGTCACCCTGTTGCTGATCTGCGCTGCCATGGGCTTTCTCAAACCCGGTGTGTTGACTCGCGCTACCTTCCTGCTGGCGGTGGCCAGTGGCGTGGCCATCGTGGGCAATTGGGTGCTGCTGTTCGCCTCCTACTCCAAGGCTTCGATCGCCATTGGTACGGCGGTCTACAACGTGCAGCCGTTCATGCTGGTCGGGCTGGCAGCATTGTTCCTGGGCGAAAAGATCACCCTACCCAAAATGACCTGGTTGAGCCTGGCCTTCCTCGGCATGCTGGCCATCGTCAGCGCCCATGGCAACGGCCAGGGTGGGGCGGGCGACTATCTGCTGGGCATCGTCCTGGCCTTGGGCGCGGCCTTTCTCTATGCCGTGGCCGCGTTGATCATCAAGCGCCTGAGCGGTACGCCGCCGCACCTGATCGCGCTGATTCAGGTGACCACGGGCATCCTGTTGCTGGCGCCGTGGGTTGGCGGTGAGGGGCTACCCGTTGAGATGTCGGCACTGGCCAGCCTGCTGACGCTGGGAATCGTGCACACCGGCGTGATGTACGTGCTGCTGTACAGCGCTATCCAGCGCCTGCCTACCGCCCTGACCGGTGCGTTGTCGTTCATCTACCCGATCGCGGCGATCCTGGTCGACTGGGTGGCCTTCGATCATCGTCTGGCGCCTTTGCAGTGGTTGGGTGTGGCGGCGATCTTGCTGGCCGCAGCAGGGATGCAGCAGGGGTGGTGGTTCCGCTCGGGCAGGGTCGCGCTGAAGGGCCAATGATCGAAGGCTCCTGAACCACTGGGGGCGCTTTGCGCCTCCAGTGAAACAAGGCTGCTCCTAGCAACGCCTGCGTTGGGCCGCGTAGCAGCCTTAAAAGCCCAAGCGAGCGCTATTAGGTAGAATGCCTTCTTTTTGCTTGCGACCCGATCATGACCTCGCCGATCCCTACCCTCGAGCAGCACTTGCTCGCCGCCCTCGACCCCGCCCCGCAAGAGACCCGCCGCCTGTTCCATGGTCGTGGCCGCTGCTGGCCGGGGCTTGAGCAGATCACGGTCGACTGGTTGGAAGGCGTGCTGCTGGTGGCGTTGTTCCGTGAGCCGCCCGAGGGCCAGCTGGCAGAACTGCAAGCGATGCTGCGCAGCCTCGCCGGGCGCCCGCAATGGACTGGTCAGGCCATCCTCATCCAGCACCGCTACCTGCCCGACAGCCCTGGCCAATGGCTGCTGGGCGAGCCTTGCCAGCAACGGGTGGTGGTGGAAGACGGGCTCAAATACCTGCTCGACCTAGGGGTGCGCCAGAACAACGGACTGTTCCTGGACATGCGCTATGGCCGTCGCTGGGTGCGCCAGCAGGCCGCGGGCAAGCGAGTGCTCAACCTGTTCGCCTATACCTGTGGGTTCTCGGTGGCGGCGATCGCCGGCGGTGCGCAGCAGGTGGTCAACCTGGACATGGCCAAGGCCGCGTTGTCCCGGGGACGGGAGAACCACCGGCTCAATGACCATGACCCATCCCGCGTCGCGTACCTGGGCCATGAGTTGTTCAAATCCTGGGGCAAGGTGCGCAAGTACGGGCCCTATGACCTGATCATCATCGATCCGCCCACCTTCCAGAAAGGCAGTTTCGTACTGACCCAGGACTACGCCAAGATCCTGCGACGCTTGCCAGAGTTGTTGACGGAAGGGGGAATGGTGCTGGCCTGTGTCAATGATCCAGGCATCGGGCCGGGTTTCTTGATCGAGGGCATGGCCGAGCATGCGCCAGGGCTGGCATTCGTCGAGCGGCTAGACAACCCGCCGGAGTTTCCGGATGCGGATCCGGAAGGTGGGCTGAAGGCGCTGGTGTTCCGTCAGCAGGCCTGAATGCAGCAAGCCGCGTTGGCCGCTTCGCGGGTAAGCCTGCTTCCACAGAGCAGACAATCGCCCCGTGGAAGCGGGTCTGCCCGCAAAGAATTACGTACATTCACCACACCATGAAAAAGGGGGCTCGAAGCCCCCTTTCTCGTTTACTTGCTGGTGTAGATCTGGTCGAACACGCCGCCGTCGTTGAAGTGGGTCTTCTGCACGGTGCGCCAGTCACCGAAGGTCTTCTCCACCGACAGGAAGTCGACTTTCGGGAAGCGGTCGGTGTATTTGGCCAGGACAGTGGCATCACGCGGACGCAGGTAGTTCTGCGCAGCGATCTCCTGGGCCGCTGGCGACCACAGGTACTTGAGGTACTCCTCGGCTACGGCGCGGGACTTCTTGCGCTCGACGACTTTGTCGACCACGCTCACCGGCGGTTCGGCTTCGGCCGACACGCTCGGGTAGACCACTTCGAACTGGTCGCGGCCGAACTCGCGGGCGATCATCTCGGCTTCGTTCTCGAACGTCACCAGCACATCGCCGATCTGGTTGGTCATGAAGGTGGTGGTAGCGGCGCGGCCACCGGTATCGAGCACCGGAGCCTGCTTGAACAGCTTGCCGACGAAGTCGCGTGCCTTGGCTTCGTCGCCGCCCTGCTTGAGTACATAGCCCCAGGCGGAGAGGTAGGTGTAGCGGCCATTACCCGAGGTCTTGGGATTGGGTACGATCACCTGCACGCCGTCCTTGAGCAGGTCGGGCCAATCCTTCAGGGCCTTCGGATTGCCTTTGCGCACAATGAACACGGTGGCGGAGGTGAAGGGCGCGCTGTTGTTCGGCAAGCGCGAAACCCAGTTGTCCGGCACCAGCTTGCCGTTGTCGGCCAGGGCGTTGATGTCTGTGGCCATGTTCATGGTGATGACATCGGCCGGCAGGCCATCGATCACTGCCCGCGCCTGCTTGCTCGAGCCGCCGAAGGACATCTGTACGTTGACCTTCTCGCTGTGCTCGGCTTCCCAGTGCTTTTGGAACGCTTGGTTGTAGTCCTTGTAGAAGTCACGCATCACGTCATAGGAAACGTTCAGCAGGGTGGGAGCGGCCTGGGCCAGGTTGCCCAAGGCGAGTCCTGCGGCGAGCAGCGAGGCGGTGAAGAGCTTTTTCACGAAGCTATCCTTGTTCTGGTTCAAATGTTTGGCAATTTGCCAGCGACTATAACCTTTGGTTCTTGAGGCCTTAAAGACCAAATGGCTCTTTGCTTATTCGTTTTTCGGGAACAGTGCATTGCCGCAGCGTGAGCAGAATGCGGCGCCATGCTCGTGGGTGTGCTTGCGGCAGGTGGGGCAGTCGTGTTGCAGCTGCTCGCCGCGCAAGGCGTTGGCCAGCTCGGCGGTGAAAATGCCGGTGGGCACCGCGATGATCGAGTAACCGGTGATCATCACCAGCGACGACAGTACCTGGCCCAGCGGAGTCTTGGGGACGATGTCGCCAAAGCCCACCGTGGTGAGGGTGACGATGGCCCAGTAGATGCCTTTGGGAATGCTGGTGAACCCGTGCTCAGGGCCTTCGACGACATACATCAGTGTGCCGAACACCGTCACCAAGGTGGAGACGCTCACCAGAAAGACGATGATCTTCTGCTTGCTGCCTTGCAGCGCCGCCAGCAGGTAATGAGCCTGCTTGAGGTAGGGACTGAGCTTGAGCACGCGGAAGATCCGCAGCATCCGGATGACCCGCACGATCAGCAGGTATTGTGCGTCGCTGTAGTACAGGGCGATGATCCCCGGCACGATCGCCAGCAGATCGACCAGTCCGTAGAAGCTGAAGGCGTAGCGCAGAGGCTTGGGCGAGCAGTACAGCCGGGCCAGGTACTCCACCAGGAAGATCGCCGTGAAGCCCCATTCGATCATGGCCAGCATGCCGGCATAGCCCTGATGGACCTCGTCGATGCTGTCGAGGATCACCGTCACCAGGCTGGCGAGAATGATCAAGAGCAGGATCTTGTCGAAGCGCCGGCCGGCGACGGTGTCGGTCTGGAAGACGATGACGTAGAGCCGCTCGCGCAGGCTCGCAGGGTTTTCCATGGGCTCGTTCCCTTGTGCGATGGGCAGAGCCTAGGGGCTGCGTTTTAGCTGTGCAAGCGATCGACGTTGCGGCGTTGGCTCAGTTGCAGCAGATGACTGCCCACATGCATCAACCAGCAAGCGGTGACGAAGGGTGCGGTCAGGCCGGCGATCGGCATCTGGTTGAACAAAGGTTGCAACAGCAAAGCCAGGGCAATGGCCAGCAAGGTCACCCAGAAGCGCTCGCCCTGACGGCAGAAGGCCAGCGCGGCGAGCGCAGCGTTGAAGCCGTACAGCCCCATCCAGGCCGCCTGGGCTTCGCCTGCCAGCAACGCGACACCACCGCCGATGGCCGAACCCAGCAAAGCCCAGAGCGCGGCGTAGGGGTTGGCTACGAGCATGCCGATGACGATCAGCAGGCCGGCCAACGGATTGTCCAGCAGGAAGATCTGGCCCACGCCACGCAGCAGGGCGTACAGCGGGTTGGCTTCGGTGAACAAGGCGGGCATCGGTTCTGTCATCAGCAAGGTGCCCCAGCCCAGCAGCACGAAGGGTGCGGTATAGGCGACGAGCAGTTTGCCGCCGCGTTTGCGCCATTGGTGTGTGAGGATGCTGGAAAGACCACCGGCGGCGATGATCAGTGGCGGCACGATGGCCGACCAGGGCAGCAGGGCGGCGATCAGGATACCGATCAGCACACCGTTGTAGCTGTATAGCCCGGCCTGGCGGTCGGCGCGTTCATAACCGCGGCGCTGGGCGGTGAGCAACCCGGCCAGGGCGCCGAGCAGGGCACCGCCGACCAGGTTCGGGGCGGTCAGCAGAAGGGCCAGCAGGCAGCACAGGCCGCAAAAAGGATTGCGCAGCAGCAGAACCTGGCTGAAGCCGTTGAGCAAAGCCGTGGCCCAGTCGGGGCACGGGTTGACGAAATTCTTGGTGTACATGGGGCAGTCAGGAAGGTGTGAAGGGAAGCGGTGGGCCTCTTCTGGGCCTCGGATTTTCCGCCGGTTGTTGTTCATGGGCAGGGCTGCGGCCTCAATCGCAGGCTTCGCCAGCTCCCACGGGAATGCACATCCGCAGGGCGCTGGCGAGCACTTCGATCAGGGGCGTAGGCGTCCCAGGGTGAATCAGGCCAAGGTCTCGATCCGCAGGGTATTAGTCGTCCCTGGCTTGCCGAAAGGCACACCGGCGGTGATCAGCAGCGTGTCGCCACGGCTGGCCATGCCTTGGGCCTGGGCGATCTCCAGGGCCGTGGAGCAGATCTCGTCGACCTGACGCAGGCGGTCATTGACCACCGAATGCACGCCCCAGGTCACGCTCAGACGACGGGCGGTGGCCAGGTTAGGCGTCAGGTTGAGGATCGGTGCACGTGGACGCTCGCGCGCCGCGCGCAGGGTCGAGGAACCCGACTCGCTGTAATTGACCAGCACGGCCACCGGCAGGATGCCGCTGATGCGACGGATCGCGCAGCTGATGGCATCCGACACCGTGGCTTCGGCCTTGGGCCTGCCGACGTCGAGCTGGGCCTGGTAGTCCGGGCCGTTTTCTACCTGGCGGATGATCTTGCTCATCATCTGCACGGCTTCCAACGGGTACTCACCCGAGGCCGTCTCGGCCGACAGCATGACCGCGTCGGTGCCTTCGGCCACGGCATTGGCCACATCGGTGACCTCGGCGCGGGTCGGGGCAGGGGAGAAGCGCATGGACTCGAGCATCTGCGTGGCCACCACCACCGGACGGCCAAGCTGGCGGCAGGTGTTGATGATGCGCTTCTGGATCTGCGGCACGCTCTCGGCGGGTACCTCCACGCCCAAGTCGCCACGGGCGACCATGATCGCGTCGGACAGCTCGGCGATCGCTTGCAACTGGTCCACCGCCGATGGCTTCTCGATCTTGGCCATCAGGTAGGCGCGGTCGCCGATCAACTGGCGGGCCTCGACGATGTCCTCGGGGCGCTGGACGAACGACAGGGCGACCCAGTCGACACCCAGTTCCAGGCCGAAGGCCAGGTCGCGGCGGTCTTTTTCGGTCAACGGGCTGAGGTCGAGCACGGCCTGGGGCACGTTGACGCCCTTGCGGTCGGACAGCTCACCGCCGGCGACCACTTCGGTGTCGATGGCATCGCTGTGCTTGGCGGTCACCCGCAGGCGCAGCTTGCCGTCGTCGAGCAGCAGGTCCATGCCGGGCTCCAGCGCGGCGATGATTTCCGGGTGGGGCAGGTTGACCCGGCGGTTGTCGCCTGGGGTCTTGTCCAGATCCAAGCGCAGGGCCTGGCCGCGTTGCAGCTGGATCTTGCCGTCGGCGAAACGGCCGACGCGCAGTTTCGGCCCCTGCAGGTCCATCAGGATGCCCAGCGGGTAGTTCAGCTGCTGCTCGACTTCGCGTATCCACTGGTAGCGCAGCGCATGGTCGGCGTGCTCACCGTGGCTGAAGTTCAGGCGGAAGATGTTCACCCCGGCCTCGACCAGCTGACGAATGTCATCGATGCCTTTGATCGCAGGGCCGAGGGTCGCGAGGATTTTGACTTTCTTATCAGGCGTCATGATGGCTGGGTCTCGAGGATCAGGATGGCACGGAAGTCGTTGACGTTGGTGCGGGTCGGCTCGGTGACGATCAGCGCATCCAGTGCGGCGAAGTAGCCATAGCCATTGTTGTTGTCCAGCTCGTCGGACGCCGACAGGCCCAGTGCCTCGGCGTTGGCGTAGCTGTCCGGGGTCATGATGGCGCCGGCATTTTCTTCGGAGCCGTCGATGCCGTCGGTGTCACCGGCCAGGGCGTACACGCCCGCCAGGCCCTTGAGGTTCTCGGTGAGGCTCAGCAGGAACTCGGCGTTGCGCCCGCCGCGGCCATTGCCGCGCACGGTGACGGTGGTCTCGCCGCCGGAGAGAATGATGCAGGGCGCCTTCAGTGGCTGGCCGTGCAGCACGATCTGACGGGCGATGCCGGCATGGACCTTGGCCACTTCGCGCGATTCGCCTTCAAGATCGCCCAGGATCAGCGGGCTGAAGCCTGCCTGGCGTGCCTTGACCGCCGCCGCCTCCAGGGACTGCTGAGGTTTGGCGATCAGCTTGAAGTGGCTGCGTGCCAACGCCGGGTCATCGGCCTTGACGGTTTCCGACGCAGGATTGTTGAGCCAGTCGATGACTGCCTGGGGCGCTTCGATGTTGTAGCGCTTGAGGATGGCCAGGGCGTCGGCCGAGGTGCTTGGGTCGGCCACGGTGGGGCCGGAGGCGATGACCGTGGCCAGGTCGCCCGGTACGTCGGAGATCGCGTAGGTGTAGACGGTGGCAGGCCAGCACGCCTTGGCCAGGCGGCCGCCCTTGATGGCCGAGAGGTGCTTGCGCACGCAGTTCATCTCGCCGATGGTGGCGCCGGACTTGAGCAGGGCTTTGTTGATCTGCTGCTTGTCAGCCAAGGTCAGGCCTTCGGCAGGCAGGGCCAGCAGGGCCGAGCCACCGCCGGAGAGCAGGAAGATCACCCGGTCGTCTTCAGTGAGGTTGCTGACCAGTTCGAGCACGCGCTTGGCCACGGCCAGGCCAGCGGCATCGGGAACCGGGTGGGCGGCTTCGACCACCTCGATCTTCTGGCAGTTGGCACCGTGCCCGTAGCGGGTCACGACCAGGCCGGACACCTCGCCCTTCCAGCTCTTCTCGACCACTTCGGCCATGGCCGCGGCCGCCTTGCCGGCACCGATGACGATGACGCGGCCGCTGCGGTCTGCGGGCAGGTGGGGTTCAAGAACCTGGCGGGGGTGAGCGGCGGCGATGGCTGTGTCGAACAGCTCGCGGAGAATTCTTTGTGGATCGACCGACATGGCAGGCTCCCAAAATCTTATTGTTCTGCAGAATCGAAAACGCCCCTGGAACTGCCTCCGTGCAGGCCGAACCAGGGGCGGTCCCCAGAGCTGCAAGCTTCAAGCTACAAGCCGCGAGCGAAATGCAGATCTGCGTTTGCTCGCCGCTTGAGGCTTACAGCTTGAAGCTTATTTCTCGTCGCGGATCGAGAAGTTGGCCATGTGCTCCAGGCCTTTGATCAGCGCCGAGTGGTCCCAGTTGCCGCCGCCCAGGGCGACGCAGGTGCTGAACACTTGCTGGGCGTTGGAGGTGTTGGGCAGGTTGATGCCCAGCTCCTTGGCGCCTTGCAGGGCCAGGTTCAGGTCCTTCTGGTGCAGGTTGATGCGGAAGCCTGGATCGAAGGTGCCCTTGATCATGCGCTCGGCGTGCACTTCCAGGATCTTCGAGGACGCGAAGCCGCCCATCAGCGCCTCACGAACCTTGGCCGGGTCTGCGCCGTTCT
The DNA here is from genome assembly GCF_001808425.1 of Pseudomonas sp. HMSC08G10. Taxonomy (NCBI): domain Bacteria; kingdom Pseudomonadati; phylum Pseudomonadota; class Gammaproteobacteria; order Pseudomonadales; family Pseudomonadaceae; genus Pseudomonas; species Pseudomonas sp. HMSC08G10. Next base: position 12,802 of record NZ_KV793333.1, read on the forward strand.
TGGCGGCGAACAGCAGGGCTTCGCCGACGGCCTGGATGTTCAGGGCGACGATGATCTGGTTGGCGACCTTGGCGGTCTGGCCGTCGCCGTTGCCGCCGACGCGGGTGATGTTCTTGCCCATGGCTTCGAACAGCGGCAGAGCGCGTTCGAAAGCCTTCGGGCAGCCGCCGACCATGATGCTCAGGGTGCCGGCCTTGGCACCGACTTCACCGCCGGAGACCGGCGCATCCAGGTAGGCAGCGCCGGTGGCCTTGATCTTCTCGGCGAAGACTTTGGTGGCGGTGGGGGAGATCGAGCTCATGTCGATCACGACTTTGTTCGGGCCTGCACCTTCGACAACGCCGTTCTCACCGAACAGGACGGATTCGACCTGCGGGGTATCCGGGACCATGACGATGATGAACTCGGCTTCCTGGGCCACTTCCTTCGGGTTGGCCAGGGCGACGGCGCCTGCAGCGACCAGGTTGGCAGGGGCGGCGTCGTGGTGGGTGGAGACGAACAGGCTGTGACCTGCCTTCTGCAGGTTCTGGGCCATTGGGTTGCCCATGATGCCGGTGCCGATGAAACCGATTTTAGCCATGAGAATGTGCCTCTTTATATTTGTAGAAATCTCAAGTGAGCCGCGGTCACTGCGGGAGCGGGTTTACCCGCGAAGCAGACACTTCGGTGGATGGCACCGGCTTGGCCGGTGTACGCGGGTGAACCCGCGTCCACGGTGTCTGCTGTATCCCACAGGGGCTGTACTCGGCTTTCAGATTGCGTTGTGGGTTTTCAGCCAGCCCAGGCCTGCTTCGGTGGTGGTCAGCGGCTTGTATTCCGCGCCCACCCAGCCCTGGTAACCGATGCGGTCCAGGTGCTCGAACAGGAAGCGATAGTTGATCTCGCCAGTGCCTGGTTCGTTGCGGCCGGGGTTGTCGGCCAGCTGGATGTGGTTGATCAGCTTCAGGTTGGCTTCCATGGTGCGAGCCAGGTCACCTTCCATGATCTGCATGTGGTAGATGTCGTACTGCAGGAACAGGTTGTCGCTGCCGACTTCGGCCTGGATCTCCAGGGCCTGCTTGGTGGTGTTCAGGTAGAAGCCCGGAATGTCACGGGTGTTGATCATTTCCATGACCAGGCGGATACCTGCAGCCTTGAGCTTGTCGGCGGCGTACTTGAGGTTGTCGACGAAGGTCTTGCGGACGGTGGCGCAGTCCGGGCCTTGTGGGCGGATGCCGGCCAGGCAGTTGACCTGGGTGTTGCCCAGTACCTTGGCGTATTCGATGGCCTTGTCGACACCGGCGCGGAATTCTTCGACGCGCTCAGGGTTGCACGCGATGCCGCGCTCGCCTTTGCCCCAGTCGCCGGCCGGCAGGTTGAACAGCACCTGGGTCAGGCCGTGGGCGTCGAGTTGCTGCTTGATCTCGGCGGCGCTGAAATCGTACGGGAAGAGGTATTCGACACCGCTGAAGCCAGCGTCGGCGGCGGCCTTGAAGCGGGCCAGGAAGTCCTGCTCGGTGAACAGCATGGACAGGTTGGCAGCGAAGCGAGGCATGGTTGTCTCCTTGCAGAAGAAGGCCCCCGGCACGGCCGGCGCGGGGGCGTCAGGCGGTCAGTCCAGCAGCGAGATCGCGGTAGGCGCGTCGTTGCCGACCAGGGCGAGGTCTTCGAACTCGTTGACCGCGTTGATCTCGGTACCCATGGAAATGTTGGTAACGCGCTCGAGGATCACCTCGACCACCACCGGCACGCGGAACTCTTCGGCCATCTTCTGCGCCTTGAGCAGGGCAGGGGCGATTTCAGCCGGTTCGAACACGCGCAGTGCCTTGCAGCCCAGGCCTTCGACCACGGCCACGTGATCGACGCCGTAGCTGCCCGCTTCGGTGGCGTTGATGTTCTCGAACGCCAGTTGTACACAGTAATCCATGTCGAAGCCACGCTGCGCCTGGCGGATCAGGCCCAGGTAGGCGTTGTTCACCAGCACGTGGACGTACGGCAGGTTGAACTGGGCGCCTACCGCCAGCTCTTCGATCATGAACTGGAAGTCGTAGTCACCGGACAGCGCGACGACTTTGCGCGAAGGGTCTGCCTTGACCACACCCAGGGCAGCCGGGATGGTCCAGCCCAGCGGGCCGGCCTGGCCGCAGTTGATCCAGTGACGTGGCTTGTACACGTGCAGGAACTGGGCGCCGGCGATCTGCGACAGACCGATGGTGCTGACGTAGCAGGTGTCCTTGCCGAAGACCTGGTTCATTTCTTCGTAGACGCGCTGCGGCTTGACCGGCACGTTGTCGAAGTGGGTCTTGCGCTGCAGGCTCGACTTGCGCTGCTGGCAATCTTCCAGCCACTCGCGACGGCACTTGAGCTTGCCGGCGGCTTTCCACTCGCGGGCCACTTCCAGGAAGGCATCCAGTGCGGCGCCAGCGTCAGAGACGATGCCCAGGTCCGGGGTGAAAACGCGACCGATCTGGGTCGGCTCGATGTCCACGTGAACGAACTTGCGGCCTTCGGTGTAGACGTCGACGGAACCGGTGTGACGGTTGGCCCAACGGTTACCGATACCGAACACCAGGTCGGATTTGAGCAGGGTGGCGTTGCCGTAGCGGTGCGAAGTCTGCAGGCCGACCATGCCGACCATCTGCGGGTGGTCGTCAGGAATGGTGCCCCAGCCCATCAGGGTCGGGATGACCGGTACGCCGGTCAGTTCGGCGAACTCGACCAGTTTCTCGCTGGCATCGGCGTTGATCACGCCACCGCCGGAAACGATCAGCGGACGCTCGGCTTCGTTGAGCATGGCCAGGGCTTTTTCAGCCTGGACACGGCTGGCGGCTGGCTTGTGGACTGGCAGTGGCTGGTAGGCGTCGATGTCGAATTCGATTTCGGCCATCTGCACGTCGAACGGCAGGTCGATCAGCACAGGGCCTGGACGGCCGGTGCGCATTTCGTAGAAGGCTTTCTGGAAGGCGTAAGGCACCTGGCCTGGCTCCAGAACGGTGGTGGCCCACTTGGTGACTGGCTTGACGATGTTGGTGATGTCAACGGCCTGGAAGTCTTCCTTGTGCAGACGAGCACGAGGCGCTTGGCCGGTGATGCAGAGAATTGGGATGGAGTCGGCCGAAGCGCTGTACAGACCGGTCACCATGTCGGTACCGGCAGGGCCGGAGGTGCCGATGCACACACCGATGTTGCCCGGGTTGGCGCGGGTGTAACCCTCGGCCATGTGGGAAGCGCCTTCGACGTGGCGAGCGAGGACGTGATCGATGCCACCGACTTTCTTCAGGGCCGAGTACAGCGGGTTGATAGCAGCCCCCGGAATGCCGAACGCGGTATCTACACCTTCACGGCGCATGACCAGAACGGCTGCATCGATTGCTCTCATTTTGCTCATGGTTTGTGCCTCATCGATTTTGTAATTGTATACAACTTGCTTTGCGACAGAGTGTATTCACGCTCGACGCTTTAGGTCAATCCATTTTCATCAGCGGAAGTGGCTTTCGTCGGGAAGCCTGTGAAAACGGCGTTTCGTCTGATCGTGCACGATCGTCTAAAATTATTGTATACAAAAAATCTCGCCGTTGTGTTCTATTGTCTCTATCCGGCTTTCAACTGCCCTTAGGGCTTCTCACAACAAGAAGAGGACCTTTCCATGAACGCATTGACCCTCAAAGTCGCCGTCAGCCTGGTGAACGCCGCGCTGTCAGCGGGTCGCAAGATCAACGCCGCTCCCTTGACGGTGGCGGTACTGGACGCTGGCGGGCACCTGCTGGCGCTGCAGCGCGAAGATGGCGCCAGCCTGCTGCGTCCGCAGGTGGCCATGGGCAAGGCCTGGGGGGCTGTCGCTTTGGGCAAGGGCTCGCGCCTGCTGGCGCTGGATGCGCAGCAACGCCCGGCATTCTTCGCCGCGCTCAATGGCTTGGGCGAAAGCCCGGTGGTACCGGCGCCTGGTGGTGTGCTGATTCGTGATCAGGCGGGCAAGGTGCTGGGTGCGGTAGGGATCAGCGGGGATACATCGGATATCGACGAGCAATGCGCGATCAGTGCGATCGAGGAGGCGGGGCTGAAGGCCGACGCTGGCGTAGCTGCATAAGTGTTTAATCCAGGGGCCGCTTCGCGCCCCTGTCGCGAAAAAAGGCCGCTCCCCTAGGTTCATCGCTGCCCTCGTAAGGGGGGGCTTTGTGCCTGGGGAGCGGCCTTTTGTCGCAGGGGCATGACGCGAGCTGCGTGCGGCTTTTTGTCGCGAAAGGGCTGCATCGCAGCCCGCAATCGAGTCAGGCGGCTTCGGGCTCGCAGCCTTTGAGCACCAGCCGGATGATGGTCTCGGCCGCTGCGTCATAGTCACTGTCGGCCAGCTTGGGCTTGCCGGTGACCACGGAGATCTGCCAGTCGAAATCGGCATAGGTCTGCGTCGCCGCCCAGATGCTGAACATCAGGTGATGCGGGTCGACCGGGGCGATCTGCTTGCGCTCGATCCAGTGCTGGATGCACTCGATGTTGTGCCGCGCCTGGTCGTTGAGCTGTTGCACCTGGTTGGGCGAGAGGTGCGGGGCACCGTGCATGATCTCGCTGGCGAACACCTTCGAGGCGTGGGGCAGGTCGCGGGAGATGCGGATCTTAGAGCGGATGTATCCGCTGAGCACTTCCTTGGGGTCGCCGTCGGGGTTGAACGGCGTGGAGGCCTGCATGATCGGCGCGATGATGCTTTCAAGGACCTCGCGGTAGAGGTTTTCCTTGGATTTGAAATAGTAATAGACGTTCGGCTTGGGCAGGCCGGCCTTGGCGGCGATGTCGCTGGTCTTGGTGGCGGCGAAGCCCTTGTCGGCGAATTCTTCGCTGGCCGCGCGCAGGATCAGCTCCTTGTTGCGCTCGCGAATGGTGCTCATGTCGGGAATCTTCCTTTGTCTGGCCACCTCTAAGAGAGGGTTCGGCATGGTAGCACCCGCCTTGTCGGGCGCTCAAGGCGGCCTCTTTCGGCTAGAATCGACCCACTCAATCCACGGGATGCAGGCAAACATGGCAGGAAGCAGTCTACTGGTACTGATCGACGACATCGCCACGGTGCTCGACGACGTTTCGGTGATGACCAAGGTCGCGGCGAAGAAGACCGCGGGGGTGCTGGGCGACGACCTGGCACTCAACGCCCAGCAGGTCACCGGGGTGCGCGCAGATCGCGAGATTCCGGTGGTGTGGGCGGTGGCCAAGGGCTCGCTGGTGAATAAAGCGATCCTGGTGCCGGCGGCATTGCTGATCAGTGCGTTCATCCCTTGGGCGGTGACACCCTTGCTGATGCTCGGTGGCGCCTACCTGTGTTTCGAGGGCTTCGAGAAACTGGCGCACAAGTTCCTGCACAGCAAGGACGAAGACCAGGCGCAGCACAACGCGCGCAACGAGGCCCTGGCCGATCCGAACATCGACCTGGTGGCCTATGAGAAAGACAAGATCAAGGGTGCGGTGCGCACCGACTTCATCCTCTCGGCGGAAATCATCGCCATCACCCTGGGCATCGTCGCCGATTCGCCGCTGACTCAGCAGATCGTCGTGCTCTCGGGCATCGCCGTGGTGATGACCATCGGCGTTTACGGCTTGGTGGGCGGCATCGTCAAGCTCGACGACCTGGGCTTGTGGATGACGACCAAGACGTCCAGCCTGGCCCGCGCCGTAGGCAATGGCATCCTGCGGGCTGCGCCGTACATGATGAAAAGCCTCTCGGTGATCGGCACCGCGGCCATGTTCTTGGTCGGTGGAGGCATCCTGGTGCATGGCATCGAGCCGCTGCATCACGCCATCGAGGCATTCAGCGAAGGGCGGGGCGGGTCGTTGACCGGCGGCCTGCTCAATGGCGTGGCCGGCGTGGTGGCTGGCGGTGTGGTGCTGGCGCTGGTAGGCGTGCTGGGCAAGGTTTGGCGGGCGCTGCGGCCCGCTCGCTAGCGAGGGCCGCAGCCCAGTTCGTGACGGCACAAGGCCGTTCCCACGCCTGTGAGGAACGGCCTTGTTGCGACTGGGCCGCGCAGCAGCCCCTCCACTCAGATCAGAAGTGGTACTTGAGCAGGAAGCTCATGGTGTTCTGATCGGTGGTGAAGCCATCGCTGTCTTTGATGCCGTACTTGTTCTTCCAGTAGTCGTACTCGATACCTACGTACAACTGCTTCTCGCCCACCTTCAGCGCCTTGCCCAGGTCATACTTGACCTGTGGATTGAAGTGCAGGTTCGCGTGGTAGTCGCCACGGCGGTTCTCGTCGTTGTCCACGACCCAGTCCATGAAGCCGTCGATGAGGATGTCCGACGAACCCACGGGAATGGTGTAGGACCAGACCGGGGTGATCTGCCAGACGTTGTCACCCGGACGGCTGCCGTCGGTAGTGCGCTGGTAGAAGTTCAGCTGGAAGTAGTCAAAGCCTGGGATGGCCAGGTCGAAGCCAGGACCGATCAGGTAGGACTCGGTGTCGCCCTCGCCGAACTCATAGGTCATGGCCAGCAGCACGTCCTTGATCGGGCCGAACTCGAGCTTCTGGTCGAAGATCTTGCCGAACGACAGACGCGGGCTGATCTCGCCGTAGTAGGTGTTGGGGCCGTTGTTCGCGTCTTTCTTGCCTTGGTAGAAGATCTTGTCGATGAAGATGAAGTTATCGCCGTACTTCCACCCGTCGGCATGTTCGAAGGTGACGGTCTGTTGGGTTTCAGGGTTCACCTTGAAGTTCTTGCCCCACAGGTAGGTGAGGCTGTTGTTCTGCCATTGCAGCAGATCGCCGGCGAAGCTGGCACCGGAAGCCAGCAGGCCGCCGGCAAGAATCAGGCTGTTGATGGTACGCATTGCGCAGGTCGCTCCCTTGAGTGGATCTGTTGTCAGCGCTCTTGAGGCGCATTTTTTGTCTTTTGAGTCAGTTTTTTTCGATTGGCCACAGCTAATGGGCAAGAGCTGCGCCAACATTTCCGGTTGGTCACAACCATCCTGCTCGACTACGTTCTGAACGGATGAAATGGGTGTTTCAGGCTGGCAACACGTTGGCCAACCGCCCTAATTCATTGACTGAGCGGTCAGTAAACGCGGGCAGGATCCTTCCTGCCCTGATCGAGGGGGCGCGCAGATTACCCACTTGCGCGCCCGGCCTCAAGTACTCCGTCCGGGAGTAACTATGGCATAAAACCTGAACAGAGAGTCAACTTTTAGAAGTGTACTTTCACCAGGGCGCTGGTGACGCTCTGGTTGCTGTCGATGTTGCCGCTGTTGTCGATGCCGTACTTGTCTTTCCAGTAACTGTATTCGATACCCACATACAGCTGCTTGGCGCCCCAGTTGAGCGCCTTGCCCAGGTCGTATTTGACCTGTGGGTTGAACTGCAAGTTAGCGTGGTAAGTACCACGACGGGTCTCGTCGTTGTCCACCACCCAGTCGATGTAGCCATCGATGAGGATGTCGGACTTGCCCACGGGGATGGTGTAGGACCAGTTAGGCGTGATCTGCCAGACGTTATCACCCGGGCGGCTGCCTTCAGTGTTACGTACATAGAAGTTCAGGTTGAAATAATTGAAGCCCGGCACGTTCAGGGCAAAGCCAGGACCGATCAGATAGGCTTCGTTGTCACCTTCACCGCGCTCGTAGGTCATGGCGATCAGCACGTCCTTGACCGGGCCGAACGAGAGGTTGCGGTCGAAGATCCGGCCCAGCGACAGGCGAGGGCTGAATTCGCCATAGTAGGTGGTAGGGCCTTTGCTGGCATCGGCCTGGCCGTTGTAGAAGGTCTTGTCGATAAACAGGAAGGTGTCGCCGTACTTCCACCGGTTGGCGTGTTCGAACGTCACCGTCTGCTGAATGCCTGGGTTGACCTTGAAGTCCTTGCCGTACAGGTAGGTCAGGCTTTCGCCGTGCCACTCCAACAAGTCGCCCGCGACAGCGGGGAGGGTGGCCAGCAGGCTGCTGCCCAGCAACAGGGACGAAGTGATGCGTTTCATGTTGAGATTCCCGGTTCTTGTTCTTGTTTGTGGTTTGTGACGCGCAAGCGCGCCCCCTGCGACCCATGTGCGTGGGTCACCGGTGTTGCGGTTACTGCATGAAAGAGCGGGGCGGCAGGGTTGCCGCCCTTGGCTCAATGCTGGTGGGCTGCGTTATGCACGGCGCGCTCGGCGCCACCCAGGATGTTGAACAGCAGGTTCAGCACCAAGGCGCTGACCGTTGCCATGGCGATACCACTGTGGGTGATGGGTTCCATCCAGTGCGGCATCTGCGCGAAGAACTCCGGACGGACCACAGGGATCAGGCCAAAGCCCACGCTGACTGCGACCAGTAGCTGGTTGCGGCGGTCAGAGATGTCCGCTTCCTGAAGGATCTTGATCCCTGTGGCCGTGACCATGCCGAACATGGCGATGGACGCGCCACCCAGTACAGCGGGCGGGATCGAGGCGATCAGGAAGGCCGCCTTCGGCAGCAGGCTGAGCAGGATGAGCAGGGCGCCGGCGACGATGGTGACGTAGCGGCAGCGTACCCCGGTCATCTGCACCAGACCGATGTTCTGGGCGAAGGAGGAGTGGGTGAAGGTGTTGAAGAAACCTGCAACGAACGACGCACCGGCGTCGCACATCAGGCCACGACGCAGCATGCCAGGGGTGACTTCACGGTCGGTGACCTTGCCCAGCGCGAGGAACATGCCGGTGGACTCGACGAAGATGATCACCACCACCAGGCACATGGACAGGATCGGAGCCAGGCTGAAGGTCGGCATGCCGAAGTGCAGTGGGGTCACCACTTGCAGCCACGGTGCCTCGGACAGACCGGAAAGGTCCACCATGCCGATCGAACCGGCCAGGACGTAGCCCAGGCCCATGCCGACCAGCACCGAGACGTTGACCCAGAACCCCCGCATGAAGCGGTTGATCAGCAGGATCACAGCCAGCACCAAGCCTGCGACCAGCAGGTAGATCGGCGAGCCGAAGGTATCGGCTTCATGACCGCCACCGGCCCAGTTGACCGCAACCGGGAACAGCGAGAGGCCGATGGAGGTGATGACGGTACCGGTGACCAGCGGCGGGAAGAACCGTACGACTTTGGACATGAACGGGGCGATCAGCATGCCGAAGAATCCGGCGGCGATGGTCGCGCCGAAGATCCCCTGCAGGCCTACGCCGGGCATGCCGGCCATGGCGACCATGCTGCCGACGGCAGCGAAGCTGGCACCCATCATCACCGGCATGCGAATGCCGACGGGACCGATACCGAACGATTGGACCATGGTGGCAACGCCAGCGACCAGCAGGTCGGCGTTGATCAGGAAAGCGACTTCTTCACGAGACAGTCCGGCGGCCTGGCCGATGATCAAAGGCACGGCAATCGCACCTCCGTACATCAGCAGTACATGTTGCAGACCCACCAGGATCAGTTGGAACAGGGGCAGAGGCTGTCGTGGGGGCGCAACGGGGATGTACGCCTTGCGGGACTCGGACATGCAGCACCTCGAGTTTTGTTTTTATTCTCGGATCCAAGCCGCGAGCTTCAAGCGGCAAGCTTTAAAAAAGCTTGGGGTTCCCGCTTGAGGCTCAGGGCTCGATGCTTGCTTGTTACCTACTACTTACAGCTTGAGGTTTGAAGCTTGCAGCTTCGATCAGTTGACCGGAGCGCCTTTGGCGATCCAGGCACCGACCATGTTGCGTTCTTCCTGGGTCATCTGGGTGATGTTGCCCAGCGGCATGATCTGGCTGGCGACAGCTTGCGCCTGAATGCGCGCGGCCTGGGCCTGGATCTGCTGCGGAGTGTCGAACATCACGCCGGCGGGCGCAGCGCTGAACAGCGGGCTGGTCGGCTTGGCCGAGTGGCACACGGTGCAGCGTTCCTGGATGACAGTGTGGATCTTGTCGAACCCACCCGGGGCGGCCTGGGCGGTTGCCTGGGCAGGAGCTTCGGCCGGGGCGGCAGGTGCCTGGGCAGCCTTGGCGGCGTCTTCGGCACGTTGCTCGGCAGCGGTCTTACCACCGATGGCAGTCGCTGGCAGCGGTTGGTACTCGACCTTCGCCGCGGCTTGCTCAGGTGCGGTCGGCATCGGCTTCGGACCTGTCACGTAGGCCAGGCAGATCATCGCCAGGGCGCCGACAGGCAGGGTCCAGGCGTATTTGTTGCTTTCGTGACGGGTGTTGAAGTAGTGACGGATCAGTACCGCAGCCACTGCGATCCCGGCCAGGATCAGCCAGTTGTACTGGCTGCCGTAGGTGCTCGGGAAGTGGTTGCTGATCATGATGAACAGCACCGGCAGGGTGAAGTAGTTGTTGTGGCGCGAACGCAGCAGACCCTTGGCCGGCAGGACCGGATCAGGAGTTTCGTTCTTCTCGATGGCGGCCACCAGCTGGCGCTGGGCCGGCATGATGATGCGGAACACGTTGCCGACCATGATGGTGCCGATGATCGCGCCGGTGTGCAGGTATGCACCACGACCGCTGAACACCAGGCTGAAGCCGAAGCAGGCCGCGATGATCAGCACGAACAGGACGGCGCCGAGCAGGGCAGGGCGTTTGCCCAGGGGCGAATCGCACAGGAAGTCGTAGATGAACCAGGAGGCGACCAGCGAGCCGATACCGATGGCCACGCCTTCGGCACCGCTCAGGGTGCTGCCCGGTGCCAGCAGGTAGAGGCTCGGGTTCCAGTAGAACACCACGCAGAGCAGGGCGATACCGGACATCCAAGTGAAATAGGCTTCCCATTTGAACCAGTGCAGGTTCTCCGGCATCTTCGGCGGTGCGAGCTTGTACTTCTCAAGGTGGTAGATACCACCGCCGTGGATGGCCCAGAGGTCACCCGACAGACCTTCGCGCGGATTGCTCCGGTTCAGGTTGTTTTCCAGCCAGACGAAGTAGAACGATGCACCGATCCAGGCGATACCGGTGATCATGTGAACCCAGCGAATGCTCAGGTTCAGCCATTCGTGAAGGTGTGCTTCCACAGTATGTACCTCTTGCCGATCACCGAGACGATGACCGACCTTTTCTTATTGGTGGGGATTGAGGATCAGCATCTGATCCTCGGTGAAGTAATGCTCGTCGCAGTTGTTGCCGGAACCACTGCGATCAACCACCAGGAAATCATCCCGCTTTTCGATCGTCAGCACCGGGTGGTGCCAGACGCCGCGATGGTAATTAACGCCCTGCCTGCCATTACTGCGGAAGGCACGGACCAAGCCTGATACAGGTGCATCGCCAACTGGCGCGACCACGATCAGAAAGGGGTTGCCGAGCAGCGGGATGAAAGCCTGGCTGCCCAGCGGATGGCGTTCCAGCATGCGGACGGTCAGTGGCATCTCCAGGGCATCGGCGCGGAAGATGCTGATGATCGCTTTGTCCTCGGGCTCGGCGGTTTCGACCGTGGCGAGCTTATGGAAGCGCATGGTCGAACCGTTGTTGATCATGAAGTGGTCGCTGCCGTCGGTTTCGATCACGTCACCGAAAGGGGCGAAGGCTTCTTTGGTCAGGGGCTCGATCACTAAAGTGCGCATGCGGTTATCTCTTTGTTCTGTGTTCTGTTTAGGGTGTGGGCCGAGCCCCGGGGCGAGTGTGTCGCACGCTCGGGGCGGCCATCGCACCATCTTTTAAAGTTGCAGCAGGCGGAACAGGGCGATCAGGTTGATCTGCGCCAGAGCTTCCTTGAATTCGGCATCGGCGTCGTTGTGGATGCGCTTTTCGAAGGCGGCCAGGATCTGGTGCCGGTTGCTGCCTTTGACCGCCATGATGAACGGGAACTTGAACTTGGCCTTGTAGGCGTCGTTGAGTTCGGTGAAACGGGCGAACTCTTCGGCGGTGCACTGGTGGATACCGGCGCCGGCCTGTTCATTGGTGCTGGACTCGGTCAGCTCGCCCTGGATGGCGGCCTTGCCAGCCAGATCCGGGTGAGCATTGATCAGCGCCAGTTGATCCTCATGGTTGGCGCTGAGCAGGATGTCGCTCATGCGCTGGTGCAGCGCCTCGATCTCGTCCAGTTCGCCCAGCTGACCCAGGTCGTAGGCTTTTTCTGCAACCCACGGGGAGTGCTCATAGATGTCAGCGAAGGCCTTGACGAAGGCGTCGCGGTCCAGGGTCGATGGCTTGAGGGTCTTGAAGGCGGTCATCAGGCGTTCTCGTTCTTGTACGGGTGGGTGGCGTGCCAGTGGCGGGCGATGTCCACGCGGCGGGCGAACCAGACCTGGTCATGGCTCTTGGCGTATTCGACGAAGCGCTTGAGCGCAGCCAGGCGAGCCGGGCGGCCGACCAGGCGGCAGTGCAGGCCGATCGAAAGCATCTTCGGCGCCTCGGCGCCTTCTGCGTAGAGCACGTCGAAGGCGTCCTTGAGGTACTGGAAGAACTGCTCGCCGCAGTTGAAGCCCTGGACCTGGGTGAAGCGCATGTCGTTGGTGTCCAGGGTGTAGGGGATCACCAGGTGCGGCTTGCCGGTCGGGTTGTTCGGCTCCCAGTAGGGCAGGTCATCGTCGTAGGTGTCGCTGTCATAGAGGAAGCCACCTTCCTCCATCACCAGGCGGCGGGTGTTCGGGCCGGTGCGGCCGGTGTACCAGCCCAGCGGGCGTTCGCCGGTCAGTTCGGTGAGGATGCGGATGGCCTCGAGCATGTGCTCGCGCTCTTGCTGCTCATCCATGTACTGGTAGTCGATCCAGCGGTAGCCGTGGCTGCAGATCTCATGGCCGGCTTCGACCATGGCGCGGATCACGTCGGGGTGGCGTTGGGCAGCCATGGCGACGGCGAAGATGGTCAGCGGAACGCCAGTTTCCTTGAACAGCTTGAGCAGGCGCCAGACGCCGGCGCGGCTGCCGTATTCGTAGAGCGACTCCATGCTCATGTTGCGCACGCCTTGCAGAGGCTGGGCGGCAACCATCTCGGACAGGAAGGCTTCGGATTCTTTGTCACCGTGCAGGACGTTGCGTTCGCCACCTTCTTCATAGTTGAGCACGAAGGACAGAGCGATGCGTGCGTTCCCCGGCCAGTGCGGGTGAGGTGGGTTGTTGCCGTAACCGATCAGGTCGCGAGGGTAGTCAGCGCTCACTGCAGTCTTCCTTCTTGTACGTTAGTGCGGGTGGTGGGCGGACCGCGTCGGGATGTCGCACCACCGGATGAGGGTGATTGTATACAAGTTCTGAAATCATTTGTAAGCCTGTTTTTCCGCATTTCTTCCCTTTTGTCGGCTGGGAATGGGTTGCAAGAAACCTGCCTGAGCGGTCAGATAACGACATCGAGGTCGGCATGGGGCCTGTCTTTGCGGTGAATGCCATATTTATCGAGAGGGCGAGAGGGTTGTGCAAGAGGGGTTCAAAAAATTGTGTACAATTTATCGAGAAAGTGTCTTAATGGCCCCATTGCCGCACACCGCAGGCCTTTGGCGCGGTGATTGCCGTGTATTTTTTGCCCACGCATACGACAAGAGGCGACAAGCAAATGGGACGTTTGACCACACACGTACTGGATGCCGCTCACGGCTGCCCGGGCAGCTCGATCAAGGTTGAGCTGTACCGTGTCGAAGGCCAGCAACTGGAGCTGGTGAACACTGCCCTGACCAACAGCGATGGCCGCGTCGACGCGCCGCTGCTGCAGGGTGAAGACTACCGCACGGGTGTCTACCAGCTGCAATTCAGCGCCGGTGACTACTACCGCGCCCGTGGCGTGAAATTGCCGGAGACCGCATTCCTGGATGTGGTTGTCCTGCGCTTCGGTATCGATGAGAAGCAAGAGCACTACCACGTGCCGCTGCTGATCTCGCCGTACAGTTACTCGACCTATCGTGGAAGCTAGTTGGTCGCTAGAAGAATCTTCGTAGGTCCTTATGCCCGCTCTCACACTGGCGGGCTTTTTTTTGCCTGCTGTTTGGCAACTGCCTGTTCAGCGTTCGCGCAGCGCCTCTGTCCGGGCCTTGAGCACCGGTTTCAACAGGTAATCGAGCACACTCTTGCGCCCGGTGATGATGTCCACGGTGGCCACCATGCCCGGAATGATCAGCAAGGGTTTGTTGTCCCCGCCCAGGTGGTTCTTCTCGGTTCGCACCTGGATCAGGTAGAAGGCGTTGCCCTTGTCGTCGGTCACGGTATCGGCACCGATCAGCTCGAGCTTGGCCTTGAGCCCGCCATAGATGGTGTAGTCATAGGCGCTGAACTTGACCATCGCCGTCTGCCCTGGGTGCAGGAAGGCGACATCCTGCGGGCGCACCTTGGCCTCGATCAGCAGGTTGTCTTCGATCGGCACGATCTCGACCAGATCGCTGCCGGGCTGTACCACGCCGCCAATGGTATTGACCTTGAGCAGCTTGATGATCCCGCGCACTGGCGAAACCACCGTCGTCCGGTTGACCCGGTCGTCGATGGCGATGCTGGTGGCGGTAATCTTCGACAGCTCCGTGCGTTTGTCGTTGAGCTCCTTGGCGGCCTCGGAGCGGAAGGTGGCGTCGGACTCCTGGATCTTGCTCTTGATCTCCGCCACGGCCGCTTCGGCCCGGGGGATCGCCAGGCTGGTGGCATTGAGCTGACCGCGTGCCTCCACGGCGCGTTGCTTCAGGCGCAGGATCTCCACTGGCGAAATCGCCCCGGTGCCCACCAGCGGGGTGGACATGTTCAGTTCCTGTTGCAGCAGGCCCAGGGCCGAGCGGTACTGGTCCACCTTGGAGCGAAATTCGGCCAGCTCCTGAGTCTTCTGTCGCAGTTGTTCGTTGAGGGTCTGCTTCTCGCTTGCCAGGCGGCGCTGGCGCGACTCATACAGGGCCGTTTCGTCTTCGGCCACCTGGGGCGCTTTGGCGCGCACTTCGTCCGAAAGGTTGAACGGGCGGCCTTCGGATTCGGCCGATAAACGCTCGACCTGGGCTGTCAGGGCATAGCGGTCGGCTTCGCTTTCGCCTTTGTTGGAGAGAAACCGCGTGTCGTCCAGGCGCAGCAGGGTGGCGCCTTTGTCGACCATCTGGCCTTCGCGCACGAAGATCTCGGTGACGATACCGCCTTCGAGGTTCTGCACCACCTGGACCTTGCTCGACGGGATGGCCTTGCCTTCGCCCACAGTGACCTCATCGACCACCGCGAAGTGGGCCCAGGCCAGCGCTGCGAGCAGCAGTGCGGCCGTCAGCCACACGGTCAGTCGCGACAGGCGGGGGGAGTCCTGCAAGGTGGCGCCGGCCAGCTCCGGCATATAGTCGCGTTCGGCGCGCTTGTCGTTGCCGTGGGGGCTGCGGATGCTCTGGCTCAGGGACATGACCTACCTCTCTTTGACCCACGCGATACTCACGGATTTGGCCGGGGCCTGTGGGCGGGCTCGTCTGCCGGGCGGTGACGCACCTTGCGTAAACCTGCTCCCGTCTGGCTCGCGGAGTCCGCGGGCTTTGTTTGCTTCCTATACGGCAGCACCGATGCGGCCTTTTCGCAGGGCGTCGATGACCGCGTCCTTCGGCCCGTCGGCGACGACCTTGCCGTTGTCCAGCACTACCAGCCGGTCCACCAGGCTCAGCAGGGACGTGCGATGGGTGACCAACACCACGGTCTTACCCGCAACACAAGCCAGCAGGCGTTGACGCAGTTGCTCCTCGCTGCTGTTGTCCATGTGGCTGGTGGGTTCATCGAGGATCAGGATCGGCGGCTCCAGCAGCAATGCCCGCGCCAGCAACACGCACTGGCGTTGGCCGCCGGACAGCAACTGGCCACGCTCACCCACCGGGCGGTCGAAGCCTTGCGGATGCAGGCGGGCCAGTTCGCTGACGCCGGTCAGCTCTGCCACCTCGAGCATGCGCGCGTCGCTGACATGGCGGGCACCCAAGGTGAGGTTGTCGCGCAGGCTGCCGGCCAGCAGCGGCAGGTCATGGGCGACATAGCCCATTTGCACGCGCAGGTCGGCGATATCCAGCTGGCGCAGGTCGAGGTTGTCCAGTAGCACCTGGCCTTCGTCCGGATGATGAAAGCCCATCAGCAGGCGGGCGAGTGTGCTCTTGCCCGAGCCGCTGCGCCCGATGATGCCGATGCGCTCGCCGGGCTGCAGAGTCAGGTGCACGTCCTGCAGGGCAAGGGTGTTCTGCCCGGGGTAGCGAAAGCTCACATGATTGAGGGCAAGACCACCTTTGAGCGTGGTGTGTTCCAAGGCCTGGTGCTCGGCTTGGCGCTCCTGGGGCAGGGCCATGAGGGCGTCGGTGCTACGCATGGTCAGTTGGGCTTGCTGATAGCGGGTGATCAGGCCGGCGATCTGCCCCAATGGCGCCAGGACCCGACTGCCGAGCATGTAGCTGGCCACCAATGCGCCGACGCTGAGGTTGCCGGCGATGATGCTGTAGACCCCGGCGACAATGGTGGCCATGCCACAGAACTGCTGGATGAACAGCGTGCCGTTGCTGGCCAGGGAGGACAGATTGCGGGCATGGGCATCGAGGCGGGCGATGGCGCCGTTGGTGTGTTCCCACTGGTACTGACGCTCGCTTTCGGCGCCGCAGGCCTTGAGTGTCTCCAGCCCGCCGAGGGTCTCGATCAGCAGGGCCTGGCGGACCGAGCCCAGGCTCAGGCTTTTTTGTACGGTGTCGCGCAGGCGCACCTGGATGAACAGGGCAAACGCCACGGCCACGGGAAAAGCGATCAGCGGGATCAACACCAGCCAGCCGCCGAGCAGGCCGATCACCAGCAGCATCAGCACCACGAATGGCAGGTCGATGATGCTGGTGAGCGTGACGGCGGTGAGGAATTCGCGCAGTCCCTGGAAGTCATGAATGCTCTGGGCGAAGCCGCCGATGGTGGCGGGCCGGGCCTTCATGGACATGCCGGTGATGCGTTCGAAGAGGGTGGCCGAGAGAATCAGGTCGGTCTTCTTGCCGGCCTGGTCCAGCAGATGGGCGCGCACCATGCGCAGCACCAGTTCGAAAGCCGTGCCAATGAACAGGCCGACGACCAGTACCCAGAGGGTCGACAGCGCCTGGTTGGGCACCACCCGGTCGTAGGTCTGCATGACGAACAAGGGCACCATCAGCCCCAGCAGGTTGATCAGCAGACTGGCCAAGAGGGCATCGCCATACAGCCAGCGCGAATGTTTGAGGGTATCGCGAAACCAGGCGTCAACCCGCGGGATCAGGGGCGTGCGCAGGTTCTCCAAGGTGTGTCGAGGGCGGGCGAACAACGCCTGACCGGCATAGGCCTGCTCCAGCGATTCGCGTTCGACCCATTGTTCGCCACCTTCGGCTTCACAGGGCAGGATCAATGCCCGGCCATCATTGCCCCAGCGCTGCAGCACGGCGCTACGCCCGTCCTTGAGCATCAACAAAACCGGCAGGTTGAGTTCCGAGATGTTGGCCAGAGTGCGTTCCAGTACCCGTGCCTGAAGCCCTGCGCGGGCAGCGGCGCGGGGCAGCAGTTCAAGGGGCAGGCGCTGGTCGGCCAAGGGTAGGCCACTGCACAAACCGGCACGGCTGGCGGGGCAGCCGTGCAGCTTGCACAGAATCAGCAGGCCATCGAGCAAAGGATCATCAACATCCAGGCGCGGTTGCGCGCTTTGCATACTGGTCACGATGGTCTACTCCTGCCGCGGTGGAAACCAATCCTTTTCGGATGAACAGCCAGCAGTGCGCACGAACTACCGCATGTCGGGCAACCGGGCTTCGTTACGCACTTCGGTCTTGGCGATGGCCTCAGGCGGCAGCGAAATACGTTGCTTGCTCAGAAGCTCGCCCATGTTCGCCAGCACGCGATACATGGAGAACTCCTCGGTATAGCGCACTTCGGTGTAACGACGGTTGGCGTTGTACAGCTCGTTTTCGCTGTCGAGCAGGTCGAGCAGGGTACGCTGACCAAGGCCGAACTGGTCTTGGTAGGCGGCGCGCACCCGTTGGGTGGTCTCGGCGTATTCGCGGGCGGTCGGGGTCTGCTTGCGCGCATTGTTCATGGCGTTCCAGGCGAGGCTCAGGTTCTCGTTGAGCTCGCGCAGGGCATTGTTGCGGATGTCCATGGCCTGGTTGATCTTGTGCGCGTCCGACTGCAGGCGCGCCTTGTCGCTGCCGCCGCGGAACAGGTTGTAGTTGAGCTCGACACCGGCCTGCCAGTCGTTGTTGTCATGGCCGCGCTGGCCGGCGATGTTGTTGTTGGCGCCGGTGGCCAGCACGG
Source organism: Pseudomonas sp. HMSC08G10 (assembly GCF_001808425.1). Classification (NCBI taxonomy): domain Bacteria; kingdom Pseudomonadati; phylum Pseudomonadota; class Gammaproteobacteria; order Pseudomonadales; family Pseudomonadaceae; genus Pseudomonas; species Pseudomonas sp. HMSC08G10. Next base: position 30,843 of record NZ_KV793333.1, read on the forward strand.
CGTCCAGGCGTGGGTAGAAGGGTGACTTGGCCACTTCGTACTGTTGCTCGGCGGCATTCACGTCGGCCTGGGCCGATTTGAGGTAGGGGTTGTTCTCCAGCATGCCCTGGCGTGCCTGCTCCAGGGTGGTGGGCACCTCGCCCTTGATGGTGGTCGGTGTTTCGAGCTCATCGGGCATGCGTCCGACCACGCTGTAGAAGTTGGCCTCGGCGTCGGCCAGATCGACTTCGGCAGTGTCCAGGTTGTTCTCGGCCAAGGCCCGGCGGGCACGGGACTGGTCCAGGTCGGCATTGCTGCCCACGCCGCGTTCGCTGCGAAGCCCGATCTGGTCATTGACCCGCAGGTGGGCTTGCAGGTTGTTCTTGGCCAGGGTCACCAGTTCGCGACGCTTGAGCACCTCCAGGTACACCTCGATCGCACGCAACGCCACCGTTTCGGCCGTCGCCTGGGTGAAGTAGGCACGGGAGTTGGCCACTGCCTCGGTACGGCCCACCTCGTTGGCGGTATTGAAACCGTCGAAGAGCATCTGCCGCAAACGCAGTTCCGACTGGGTGTAGCTGAGGGTTTCCTTGTTGTGGTTGCGCGAACCATCAGGGTTGAAGCCACGGGTATTGGTGTTGTCGGAGCGTTGGCGACCATAGCCTGCTATGAGGTCGACACTGGGGTAATAGCCCCCACGCGCGAACTTCACATCTTCATCAGCCGACAAACGGCTGTTACGGCTGGCGCTGATTTCGGGATGTTGGTCCACCGCGTTCTGTACAGCCTCGGTGATCGACATCGCCTGAGAGTTGGCGCATGCCATGGCCAACAGAATTGCACTGGTGATGGGGGTTAGAACGCGCATGGAGTACATCTCCCTGGTCTCGAAAAAGTCCTGCAATCGCCAAAAAAATGACGAAAAATAAGAGTCAAACCGTTTCAGGTTTGTAACAACAGAGCTAAGAACATTTACCAGGCGAACTAAGAAGATTTCCTCATAAGATTTATGCGAAAAAAAACTTATGCGCTCTAAGAAATACCGGACATTGTTCTACTCAGGTCGTCCGTTGAATAAGCGCACACGCTTTGTTTTTCGGGCCTCTGAGAAAAGTTCCCGTTTTTCTTGCAGCAGAGGGCAGGGATCTAACGAGGGGAGGGAGGCAGGACGTTATTTGGCGACATTTTATTGACATCTGTCATTTTGCCATCGCGTTTTGCCAGGTTCATCGTCGACGATCATCCATAAGCCTTGATCACCCGTGAAATCGGGGCCTGGCGCAGTTATCGACGCATCGCTGCGTGCATGGTCAACGCTGCGAATTCCTCCTTCCTCCAAAAGCCTCGCGTTGCGGGAATCACTCGGCAATGGAGGCATTGGTTCATGGCTAAATCACTTGGTGTGGTCAGCAAGGTTGTCGGGCAAGTCTTCGCGGTCGGTCAGGACGGCACCCGTCGGGTCTTGGTCGAAGGTGACCGGCTGTATGCCGGAGAGCAACTCGAGACCGGCGCCGCGGGGGCTGTAGCCGTGCACCTGGATAACGGTGGCGAGCTCACCCTGGGGCGCGACAGCAGCCTTGAGCTGCGGCCGGAGCTGTTGGCCCACCCGGCGGGGCATGTGCAGGGCCCTGAAGCGATAGCGCCCAGTGAGGCTGACTTGAGTGATGTCGAGCGCTTGCAAAAGGCAATTGCCGCAGGTGCTGACCCGAGCCAGGAGGCCGAGGCCACGGCGGCAGGCCCCAGCAGCACCGGCGCGCCCGGTGCGGTGGGCGGTGGCCATAGCTTCGTATTGCTGACCGAGGTGGCCGGGCGCGTCGACCCGGTGATCGGTTTCCCCACCGCAGGGTTCAATGGCATCCCTGAGTTCACGATTCCCGATGCCGGGGATAGGCGCTTCGATGATGATCGCCGACCGGTAACCGATGGCCCAGACGATCCCGATAATCCGGTCACCCTGCACGGACTGGACGTCGCCGGAGGCGAGCTGACCCTGCAAGAGGCCCATCTGCCGCACGGTTCGGCCAGTAACCCTGGTGCCTTGACCCAGGGCGGCAGCTTCACTGTGTCGGCGCCCGATGGCGTGTTCAACCTCAATGTCGGCGGTATCAATGTCGTCACGGGAGGCGTGGTAACGGGTGTCGGCCAGTCGCTGACCACCGCCTTGGGCAATGTCCTGACCATCACCGGATATGACCCGGTCACCGGTACGGTCAGCTACAGCTACACCCTGGCGACCGCCGGAGGCGCCCAGGCAGTCAGTGAGCAGCTCTCGGTACATGTCAGCGACACCAATGGAAGTGTGGCCAGTGGCACCCTGGACGTTCGCATCGTCGACGACATGCCCAAGGCCCTGGACGACAGCAACCCAACGGTGGCGACCGAGCAGCAGACCACCTTGACCGGCAATGTGCTGAGCAACGATGTGCAGGGGGCTGACCGTGTGCCTTCCGGGCCGATCACCGCCGGTACCTATGTCGGCACCTACGGCACCTTGGTGCTGGCGGCCGACGGGTCCTACACCTACACGCTGAACACCAACGACCCGGACTTCATCAACCTGCACGGTGGCGGCTCGGGCGTGGAGCACTTCACCTACACCTTGACCGACGCGGACGGGGACAGCAGCACGGCGACGCTGGTGCTCAATGTCACCAACCTCAACGACCCGGTTACCCTCGATGGGCTGGCTGTAAAAGGGGGCGAGCTCACCGTTCACGAGAAGCACCTGGGCGACGGCAGTGCCCCCGATGCCTTGGCATTGACGCAAAGCGGGACCTTTACCGTCACAGCAGCCGATGGCCTGCAAACGCTGGTCGTTGGGGGAATCACCCTGGTCAATGGCGGGGTGGTGGCAGGCTTCCCGCAATCGATCACCACACCGCTGGGCAATACCCTGACCGTGACCGGCTACAACCCGGCCACTGGCGTCGTCAGCTACAGCTACACCCTGACCGACAATCAGGCGCACCCGAACGCCGATGGCGCCAACAGTGTGAGCGAAAGCTTTACCGTCGTTGCGACCGACAGCGATGGCAGCAGTGCTAGCGGCAGCATCGACGTGAACATTGTCGACGATGTGCCTCAAGCCAACCCCGATACCAAATCCATCGTGCACGAAGGCGGGGTGGTCACCGGCAACGTATTGCACAACGATGTGGTTGGGGCCGATGGTGCTCCTGAGGGTAAGGCCGTGGTCGGCGTAAGGGCTGGCAGCGATACCTCGACACCTGTTCATGGCGATGTTGGCACCCAGATCATGGGCACCTATGGCTACCTGATCCTCAATGCTGACGGCAGCGCCACCTACCACGCCAATCCCAACAGCGTGGCGGGTGCCGGTGCGACCGACACCTTCGTCTACACCATCCGCGACGCCGACGGCGACGAGAGCACCACCACCGTCACTATCAAGGTGCTGGATAGTGGACTGTCGGTCAGTGGGGCGGACCGTGATGTAACGGTTTACGAGAAAGCCCTGGACCTGAACCAGGATGGCAAAGACCTGGCGGCTGGCAACGTCACCGGCAGCGA
>NZ_KV793334.1:0-1472 GCF_001808425.1 Pseudomonas sp. HMSC08G10
GGGGTCTTGATGCAGTGCTCGAGCAGCGGCAGCAGGCCTTCGGCGCTTTCGACACGGTGACCGTTGGCACCGTAGGCTTCAGCGTACTTGACGAAGTCCGGGTTGCCGTAGTCCAGGCCGAAGTCGGTGAAGCCCATGTTGGCCTGCTTCCAGCGGATCATGCCGTAGCCGTCGTCACGCAGGATCACCACGGTGATGTGCATGCCCAGACGTACTGCAGTCTCCAGCTCCTGGCTGTTCATCATGAAGCCACCGTCACCGCACACCGAGATGACCGGGCGGTCTGGGTACACCAGATGCGCCGCCATGGCCGACGGCAGACCGGCGCCCATGGTTGCCAGGGCATTGTCCAGCAGCACGGTGTTGGGCTTGTGGGCCTTGTAGTTGCGGGCGAACCAGATTTTGTAGATGCCGTTGTCCAGGGCCACGATGCCTTCGGACGGCAGGACGCGGCGGATGTCCGCGACCAGACGCTGCGGGTAGACCGGGAAGCGGTCATCGTCCTTGCCTTCGGCGATCTGCGCTTCGTTGGCTTCGCGGATCGCCAGCAGGCGGGTGAAGTCCCAGTGCGAGGTGTCGCCCAAGCCTTCGCCGATCTGCCAGACGGCATTGGCGATGTCGCCGATCACTTCGATCTGCGGGAAGTACACGGCGTCGACTTCTGCGGAGCGGAAGTTGACGTGGATGACTTCGGTACCGCCACGCACCATGAAGAACGGCGGCTTCTCGATGACGTCGTGGCCGATGTTGATGATCAGGTCGGCCGCTTCGATGGCGCGGTGCACGAAGTCGCCGGACGACAGCGCGGCGTTGCCCAGGAAGCTCGGATGGCGCTCGTCCACCACACCTTTGCCCAGCTGGGTGGTGACGAATGGAATGCCGGTCTTGTCGATCAGCTGCTTGAGGACCTTGGCAGTCATCTTGCGGTTGGCGCCGGCACCGATCACTAGGATCGGGCTGCGGGCGTTGCGCAGCTTCTCGATGGCCGCTTCGATGGCCACGTGCTCGGCCAGCGGGCGGCGGTGCAGGCTGGGCTGGATCGGCATGGCATCGGTCTGCTCGGCTGCGATGTCTTCCGGCAGTTCCAGGTGCACAGCGCCGGGTTTTTCTTCTTCAGCCAGGCGGAAGGCTTCGCGCATGCGGGCCGGGATGTTGTCGGCCGAGGCGAACTGGTGGGTGTACTTGGTGATGGGGTCCATCATGCCGCACACATCGATGATCTGGAAGCGGCCCTGCTTGGACTTCTTGATCGGCTTTTGGCCGGTGATCATCATCATCGGCATACCGCCCAGGTAGGCGTAGGCGCTAGCGGTCACCAGGTTGGTGGCACCTGGGCCGAGAGTCGACAGGCTGACGCCGGTCTTGCCGGTCAGACGGCCATAGGTGGCGGCCATGAAGCCCGCGGACTGCTCATGGCGGGTCAGAACCAGCTTGATCTTCGACTTGCGCAGGGATTCCAGCAGGTCGAGGTT
>NZ_KV793335.1:0-52633 GCF_001808425.1 Pseudomonas sp. HMSC08G10
TGCGTGAGCAGGTAGGGGTTTTGTCTTTTCTGCGGCCTATATTGGCAGCCCAATCAGTACTTTCCAGAAAGGCGCTTCCTACAGCGATATGGGGCCTGCAACACCTCGGGCGATGCGCAGCCCCTGTGATATGGTTCCCTACCAGAACCTCCCCGGCTGAGACGCTCAATGACCGACACATCCTCCCTGCATCCAGGTTTCATGATCGTTCAAGGCAACCGTCTGGATGACTTGCGCCATCTGGTAGTGGGTGTGATGCGTCGTTATCCCTTGGCACCGCTGGAGAACGAGATCGCGCTGGTTCAAAGCAATGGCATCGCCCAATGGCTCAAGTTGGCCCTGGCCGAAGACCCGCAGGAGGGCGATCAAGGCGGATGTGGGATTGCGGCTGCTATCGATGTCCAGTTGCCGGGCAGTTTCATGTGGCAGTTGTATCGCCGTGTTCTGGGGCGCGATGAAATTCCTGAGGTTTCGTTGCTGGACAAAGCCCCCCTCACTTGGCGCTTGATGCGCCTGCTTCCTGAGTTGATCGAGCGCCCCCATTTCGAACCGCTGCGCCGTTTCCTCACGGACGATGGTGATCTGCGCAAGCGTTACCAATTGGCCGAGCGCTTGGCGGACCTGTTCGACCAATACCAGGTCTATCGCGCCGACTGGCTCAAGGATTGGGCAGTAGGCGAGCATGTGCTCAATAGCGCTCGTGGCGAACGCAAGCCCTTACCCGTCGGTAATCGCTGGCAGGCGCAGCTATGGCGAGCGTTGCTCGAGGATGTTGGCGAGGCGGGCATGGCGCAGAGTCGCGCCGGGGTGCACCAGCGTTTCATCGAACGTATCAACAGCCTGGACCAAGCGCCCTTCGGCTTGCCGAAACGGGTGATCGTCTTCGGCATTTCGTCCTTACCTGCCCAAGCACTCGAGGCGCTGGCGGGGCTTGCTCGCTTCAGTCAGGTGTTGCTGTGCGTGCATAACCCATGCCGTCACCATTGGGCAGATATCGTTGCAGACAAGGACCTGCTGCGTCATCAGTACAAGCGTCAGCAGCGCAAGCACGGCACACCCTTGCAATTGGATGACGAAAGCCTGCACCAGCATGCTCACCCATTACTGGCTGCCTGGGGCAAGCAGGGCCGTGACTACATCAACCTTCTCGACAGTTATGATGACCCCGGCAGCTACCGCGGTGTATTCAGCGAGGGTCGCATCGACCTTTTCCAAGAGTCTGAGCCAAACTGCCTGCTTCGCCAGTTGCAGGATGACATTCTCGAGTTGCGCCCACTGGCCGAAACCCGCGAGCAGTGGGCTCCCATCGATCCCACCAAGGATCGCTCGGTGCGCTTCCATGTGGCCCACAGTCCGCAGCGTGAAGTGGAGATCCTTCATGACCAGTTGCTGGCCCGCTTCAGTGCAGATCCCACGCTGCGCCCGCGTGATGTCATCGTCATGCTGCCGGCCATCGACGACTATGCACCGCATATCCGCGCGGTCTTCGGCCAACTTGAGCGCAACGACCCTCGCTACATTCCTTTCACTCTCACCGACCAGGGCCAACGTGGTCGAGAACCGCTGCTGATCGCTCTGGAGCATCTGCTCAAGTTGCCCGAGAGTCGCTTTGCCGTCAGCGAAGTGCTCGACCTGCTGGACGTCCCTGCGCTTCGTGCGCGCTTTGCCATCGCACAGAGCGATTTGCCGACCTTGCATCGCTGGATCGAGGGCGCCGGCATCCGCTGGGGACTGAGCGCCAAGCAACGTGCGACCCTGGGACTGCCCGAAGGCCTGGAGCAGAACAGCTGGCGGTTTGGCCTGCGACGTATGTTGCTGGGGTATGCCGTCGGTGTCGGGGAGGGCTTCGACGAGATCGAGCCTTATGATGAAATCGGTGGCCTCGATGCTGCCTTGATCGGCCCGCTCGTGGCCCTGCTCGACGCGCTCGATGTGGCATGCGAAGCCTTGTCGCAGCCGGCTACGGCGCGCGAATGGGGTGAACGCCTGCAAGCGCTGCTGCAGGTATTCTTCCTCGCCGAGGATGAGCAGGACGAGTTCCTGTTGATGCAGCTGCAGGATTTGCGCGACACCTGGTTGGCTACGTGCGAAGCGGTCGGCCTTCAAGACGTGTTGCCGCTAACGGTGGTTCGTGAAGCCTGGTTGTCGGGACTGGACCAAGGCAAGTTGTCCCAACGTTTCCTGGCAGGTTCGGTGAACTTCTGCACGCTCATGCCCATGCGCGCGATCCCCTTCCGGGTGGTGTGCCTGCTAGGAATGAATGACGGCGACTACCCACGTGCCCAGCCGCCGCTGGACTTCGATCTGATGGCCAGTGACTACCGCCCTGGTGATCGCTCCCGCCGTGAAGATGACCGTTACCTGTTGCTTGAAGCCCTGCTTTCGGCGCGTGACCAGCTCTACATCAGTTGGGTCGGGCGCAGCATTCGTGACAACAGTGAGCGTCCCGCATCGGTGTTGATCGGTCAGTTGCGCGATCACCTCGCCGCAGGTTGGCGTCTGGCGGGCGCCAAAGAGGGGCTGCGGGAAAACCCTGGTGAGCAGTTGCTGCATGCCCTGACCCAGGAGCATCCCCTCCAACCCTTCAGCCAACGTTACTTCCAGAAAGGCAGCGCGCTGTTCAGCTACGCCCATGAGTGGCAGGTATTGCACCAGCTCGACACGGATCCTGTGGCCTGTCATGACACGCTGCCGCCCTATGTAGCCGAGGAGGCGTTGAGCCTCACCCAGTTGCAGGATTTTCTGCGTCACCCTGTGCGGCACTTCTTCAGTCAGCGTCTGAAGGTGTTCTTCGAGGCCTTGGAAACGCCAACGCCGGATGAAGAACCCTTCGTGCTCGATGCTTTGCAGCGCTACGGGCTGAGCGAAAGCCTGCTCGGCGCCGCGCTGGCCGATCCCGACAACGCCGATCACGCGCTGCTGAGCCAGGCTCGTCGCCTTCAGGCCTGCGGCCTGCTGCCGCTGGCGGGGTTCGGCGAAATCCTCCAGGCCGAGCTGATCCAGCCCCTACCTGACCTGCTGCAGCGTCATCGCCAGTTGCTGCAACGTTGGCCAACCGTGGTCGATGGGGCGCTGCCGATTCATTTCGACCACGCAACGCAGCGTCTGGAAGGCTGGTTGGGGAGGGTGTACCAAGCCCAGGACCTGAGCCTTCTGAGCATCACCAGCGTACCCAACACCCTGAGTGCCGGACGCAATAGCCGTAAATGGCATCGTCTGATCCCTGCCTGGGTCGTACATCTGGCGGCCTGTGCCGCAGGCTATCCATTGCATACCGCCATGGTCGCCAGCGACCTGACATTGTTGCTCGACCCGCTGCCGCAGCCCCAGGCGGCGGAGCTTTTGGGCGACCTGATCGTGGCTCGCCAGGCGGCCATGAATGCGCCGCTGCCCGTGGCCGCCAAGACCGCGTTCGCCTGGTTGGCCCAGAGCGATCCGGACAAAGCCCTGGCCTCAGCAGTCCGCGCCTACGAGGGCGATGGGCAGAACACCACCGGCGAGTGCGGCGAGAGCCTTGCCTTGGCACGTCAGTTCCCTGACTTCGCCGCGCTGTGCGCCGATGAAACCTTCGAAGGTTGGTGCGAGACCCTGTACCGCCCCTTGTTCGCAGCGCCCTGGCAGACCCTGGGCAATCCGGAGAATGCCGCATGACCCAGGCCCGCCCCTTGGCCCTGAGCTTTCCATTGCACGGCAGCCAACTGATCGAGGCCAGTGCTGGCACCGGCAAGACGTTCACCATATCGGCGTTGTACCTGCGCCTGATCCTAGGCCATGGCGGCGAGCAGGGTTTTGGCCGTGAGCTGCTGCCGCCACAGATCCTGGTGGTGACCTTCACCGACGCTGCCACCAAAGAGCTGCGTGAGCGGATCCGTGCTCGCCTGGCCGAAGCGGCACGGTTCTTCCGCGGTGAGCTGGCCGAAGCTGATCCGCTGCTGCAGATGTTGCGCGATGATTATCCCGCCGAGCAGTGGGCGCGTTGCGCCAGTCGCCTCGACGTTGCGGTCCAGTGGATGGACGAAGCCGCGGTGTCGACCATCCACGGTTGGTGCCAGCGTATGTTGCGCGAGCACGCCTTCGACAGCGGAAGCTTGTTCACCCAGAGCCTGGAGACCGATCACAGCGAGTTGCTGGGTCAGGTCATGCGCGATTACTGGCGGCGTTTCTGTTACAGCATGCAAGGCGAAGCCCTGGCCTGGGTACGCAACCAGTGGGGCAGCCCCGACGCGTTGCTGCCACGTATCCGCCCATTGTTTGGGCGGGTGCGCGGTGAGGTGGATGATGCTCAGCCGCAAGCGTTGATCGAGCAGGCCTTGCGCGAGCGGGCCACGCAGCTGTGCCAGCTCAAGGCGCCCTGGGCCCGATGGGCCGATGAGTTGCACCAGATTTGCCAGGCAGCCGTGGCCGGCAAGCTGGCGGACGGCCGCAAGCTGCAGGCACGCTTCTTCGAGCCTTGGTTCGACAAGCTGCGGGCCTGGGCCGGTGACGATCAAGTACTTGAGCTGGATTTGGGCACCGGTTTCACCCGACTGACGCCTGCGGGCATGGCAGAAGCCTGGAAGTCCGGCGAGCCGCCTGATCATCCCGCCCTGCATGCCATGCAGAGCCTGCGTGAGCAATTGCAGGGGCTGGCCAGCCCCGATGCGCGGCTGCTGGAGCACGCCGCGACCTGGGTGTCGGCCCGCTTCGAGGTTGAGAAGCGCAAGCGCGCCGAGATGGGTTTTGACGACATGCTCTTGCGTTTGGAGCAAGCGTTGACCAGCGAGTCTGGCGAGCGTCTGGCCGGTTTGATTCGCGAGCAGTTCCCGGTAGCGCTGATCGACGAGTTCCAAGACACTGACCCGGTGCAATACGGCATCTTCGAGCGCATCTACCGGATCAGCGAAAACCATAGAGAGACCGGTCTGTTCATGATCGGCGATCCCAAGCAGGCGATCTACGCCTTCCGCGGGGCCGACATTTTCACCTACCTGGCCGCCCGCCGCGCCACGGCAGGGCGCTTGCACAGTCTGGATACCAACTACCGTTCCAGCCAGGCGATGGTAACGGCGGTCAATCGCGTGTTTCTCCAGGCCGAAGAGCGCCCCCAGGGGCGCGGCGCCTTCCTGTTCCGCGAGGGCCAAGACAACCCCTTGCCCTTCGTCGAGGTCCGTGCCAAGGGGCGCGATGAGCGATTGATGATCGACGGCCAGCCCGCTGCGGCGTTGCAATGCTGGCAACTGCAAAGCGAGGAGCCGGTCTCCAGCACGCTCTACCGCCAGCAACTGGCGGCCAGTTGCGCCAGTCATATCGTCGGCCTGCTCAATGGCGGCCAGCAAGGCGTGAGCGGACTGCTCGACAGCCAGGGCACGCTGCGCCCCTGCTTGCCGTCGGACATCGCCATCCTCGTGCGCGATGGCCGAGAGGCCCAGTTGATACGCGCCGAGCTTGCGGCCCGCGATGTGCGCAGCGTGTATCTGTCGGACAAGGACTCGGTCTTCGCCGCCCAAGAAGCCCATGACTTGTTGGTCTGGCTCAAGGCCTGTGCTGAGCCGGATTCCGAGCGTCTGCTCAAGGGCGCCCTGGCCAGCCTGACCCTCGACCTGCCACTCGCCGACCTGGACCGCCTGAACCAGGACGAGCGCGTGTGGGAAGGTTGGGTCATGCGTTTTCGTCAGTACCGCGAGACCTGGCAGCGTCAGGGCGTGTTGCCGATGCTGCGCCGCCTGCTGCATGACTTCCAGCTGCCGCGCATGCTCATGGCCCGCAGCGACGGCGAGCGGGTGCTGACCAACTTGCTGCACCTGGCGGAGTTGCTGCAGCAGGCGGCGAGTGAGTTGGACGGTGAGCAGGCCTTGATCCGCCACCTGGCCGAACACCTGGCCAATGCTGGTCACGCCGGCGAAGAGCAAATCCTGCGCCTTGAAAGCGACGAGCAACTGGTCAAGGTAGTGACCATCCACAAATCCAAGGGGCTGGAATACCCCTTGGTCTATTTGCCGTTCATCTGCACCAGCAAACCGGTGGATGGTCAGCGCCTGCCTCTGACCTGGCACGATAGCCAAGGCCGGATCCACCTCACCCTGACACCCGACGAAACACAGATCGCCCGCGCCGATGATGAACGCCTGGCCGAAGATCTGCGCCTGCTCTACGTGGCCCTGACCCGTGCACAGTATGCCTGCTGGCTGGGTGTCGCCGACCTCAAGCGCGGCAGTCAGAAGAACTCGCAATTGCACCGCTGTGCTCTGGGCTATCTGCTCGGCGCAGGCTTGCCTCTAGCAGCTTCCAGCGAACTAGGCGAATGGCTTGCGCGGTTGCAGGGCTCGAGTGCGGACATCACATGCAGCGTACTGCCCGAAGCCGACGCCCAGCGCTACCACCCCCCTCGTGACGAGCGCGAGCTGCTGCCGGCGCGCAAGCCACGGCGGGCCGCCGCCGAGCATTGGTGGATCGCCTCCTACAGTGCCCTGCGAGTCGGTGATCAGACCTTGAGCGCCGACAGTTCCCAAGCCCAGCAATTGCTGGACGACGAAATAGTCGATACCCAGGCATTGCGTGAGGTGCCCGCCGAGGGCGGCGATATTCACCGCTTCCCTCGCGGGCCGAACCCCGGCACCTTCCTCCACGGCCTGCTGGAGTGGGCCGGCCGGGAAGGGTTCGCCGAGGTCAGCGGCAAGCCGGACTTGATCAAGCGCACCGTGGGGGAACGTTGTAACCGCCGGGACTGGACCGGCTGGATTCCCGCCTTGGAGCAGTGGCTGGGGCAGTTGCTGAGCCAGCCGCTTCCCTTGCACGCCGACGGCCCGAGCCTGATCCTCGCCGAGCTGCGTCACTATCAGATCGAGATGGAGTTCTGGTTCGCCAGCCATCAAGTGGATGCCGTGCGCCTTGACCATCTGGTCGCCCGCCATACCCATGGCGCAGCGGCGCGTCCTGCGGCGTTGCCCACGGTGCTCAACGGCATGTTCAAAGGTTTCATCGACCTGGCATTCGAGTTGGACGGCCGTTACTACGTGGCCGACTACAAATCCAACTGGCTCGGTCCAGACACCCAGGCCTACAACGGCCTGGCCATGGAGCAGGCGATTCTGGAGCATCGCTACGATCTGCAGTACGTGCTCTATCTGCTGGCCCTGCATCGCCAATTGCGGGCACGGTTGCCGGACTACGATTACGACCGTCATGTGGGCGGTGCTGTATTCATCTTCCTGCGTGGTGCCGACAGCGCCGGCCATGGCTTGTATTTCGCCAAGCCGCCGCGGGCGCTGATCGAGGCGCTCGATGCGTTGTTCCGCGGTGCCCATGAGCCGGAACAGCAGGACCTGTTTGCCGGAGTCGCGCCATGAGCCGATGCCTCGATGACCTCTTGCCTACCCCTGTAGATGCCGAACAACTGACGGCTCTGGCGCCCCTGCGCGAGAGCCGTGACCTGCTGGTGCTGCTCGATCGCTGGGTCGAGCGAGGTTGGCTGCGGGCACTGGACCGTGCCTTCGTGAATTTTCTCGAAGAGCGCGCCCCTGGCAGCGACACCTTGTTGTTGCTGGCAGCGGCCCTGGCCAGTCATCAGTTGGGCCATGGTCATGTCTGCCTCGATCTGAAGCAGACCCTCGCCGAGCCTGATTTCGCCTTGTCGCTGCCGCCGGAGGGCGACGCACTGGCCGGGCCTTTGCTGCTGCCCTCGCAACTGCTCGCCAGCCTGACCCTGGACACCTGGCTGCAGCGCATTGCCGCCAGCCCTCTGGTGGCCGCGGGCAATAGCCCGGGGCAAGGCGCCCGGCCGCTGGTGCTCAGCGGCCAGCGTCTCTATCTGCGCCGCTACTGGAGCTATGAGCGGCGCATCGACGACGCCTTGCGCCAGCGCCTGACCCAGAGCGAAGCCATGCCGGCGGATCTGCCCGCACGGCTTGATCACTTGTTCGAAGGCGGCGCCCCGGCAGGGCAGGTGGACTGGCAGAAACTTGCGTGTGCGCTGGCCACGCGGGCGGCGTTCAGCATCATCACCGGCGGCCCTGGCACCGGCAAGACCACCACCGTGGTGCGTTTGCTGGCGTTGTTGCAGGCGCCTGCCGTGGAGAGGGGGCGCCCTTTGCGCATTCGCCTCGCGGCGCCCACCGGCAAGGCCGCCGCCCGCTTGACCGAGTCGATCGGCCAGCAGGTCGAGCGGCTGAAGGTCAGCGGTGAGGTGCGCGCACAGATCCCGACCGAGGTCAGCACCGTTCACCGTCTGCTGGGCAGCCGACCGGGGTCCCGACACTTCCGCCACCATGCGGGCAACCCGTTACCGCTGGACGTGTTGGTGGTCGACGAAGCCTCGATGATCGACCTGGAGATGATGGCCAACCTGCTCGACGCCTTGCCGCCCAAGGCACGTCTGGTGCTGTTGGGCGACAAGGACCAGTTGGCCTCGGTCGAGGCCGGCGCGGTGTTGGGTGATTTGTGTCGCGATGCCGAGGAGGGCTGTTATTCCCCGGCTACCCGGGCCTGGCTGGAGCAAGTCGGCGGCCAATCGCTGGAGGGCTGTGGTCTCACGCCCGGGGATGCGCAGCGCAATCCGCTGGCCCAGCAGGTGGTGATGTTGCGTTACTCGCGCCGTTTCGGCGAAGGCAGCGGCATCGGCCAGCTGGCCCGCCTGGTCAACCGCCAGCAGGCACAGCAGGCGCGTGATCTGCTGACCCTGCCGCCGAGCGATGTGTTCGGTCTGACCCTGCGCGGTGAACAGGACCGGGCTTTTGATCGCTTGCTGTTGGACGGCCTGGGCCGTGGCGACGATGGGCCCCAAGGTTACCGCAGCTATCTGCGTGCCATTGGTCGTCATCGTCCGCCCCCTGGCACGCCCGTCGATGACCCGCGCTGGGAGCAGTGGGCCAGCAAGGTACTGCAGAGTTTCGAGCACTTCCAGTTGCTCTGCGCAGTGCGCAAGGGCCCTTGGGGGGTTGCGGGTCTGAATGAACGTGTGGCGCGTGTGCTTGGCAACGCCGGGCTGATCGACAACCAGCAACCCTGGTATGAAGGCCGGCCAGTGCTGGTCACGCGCAACGATTATGGCTTGGGCCTGATGAACGGCGACATCGGCATTGCCTTGCGTCTGCCGGATGATCTGGGCGAGCCGGTACTGCGCGTGGCCTTTGCGCGCAACGATGGCAGTGGCGGGGTGCGTTTTGTGTTGCCGAGCCGGCTCAACGAGGTGGAAACGGTGTTTGCCATGACAGTGCACAAGTCCCAGGGCTCGGAGTTCAGCCATACGGCCTTGGTGTTGCCGGATGCACTGAACCCGGTGCTCACCAAGGAGTTGGTCTATACCGGTATCACCCGCGCCAAGCACTGTTTCAGCCTGATCGAGCCGCGCACCGGCGTTTTCGAAGAGGCGGTGGCGCGCAGGGTGCGACGGATCTCCGGATTGATGCTCGAGCAAGTGTGACGTAGCGCACATTTCTGGGCGGCAGGCCTTGTGCTATCGTTGCGCCAAATCTGAAGGGACTTTGTGGGATTTCCTAAATGGTGGCTGTCTCGCCTCGGGGACGCGTGATGGGCCGTGCGCTTGCGCTGTTGATGGCCGCCTTGCTGCTCGCAGGCCCTGCACGGGCAGACACCCCTGCGAGCGCTGCTCAGGTCCAACAGCGGGCCAAGGCCGTGACCCAAGTCGTGCTGGGCATTCTCAGCTATGCGCGCTGGCCGGCAGAGCCAGTGCCGCTGCGTTTGTGCCTGGTAGGGCCGACCGAATACGCCGATGACCTGATCAAGGGCAATGTGCAGAACTCCGGCCAGCCCTTGCAGGTGCGGCGCTTGTTGGTGAACGACCAGCGTGTCGCCAGCGCCTGCGACGCACTTTATATCGGCAAGCTCGACCAAGGTGAGCGGGAGCGGCTGTTCCAGTCGATCAGCGGCCATCCGGTGCTCAGCATCAGCGAGGCGGACGATCCCTGCACCGTGGGCAGCCTGTTTTGCCTGCGGGTCAGTGACGAGCAGGTGGCCTTTGACGTAAACCTGGATTCAGTCGCTCGCAGCGGTGTGCGAATCCATCCCAGTGTGTTGCAGTTGTCTCGTCGACGGGCGGTGCAGCCATGAGAAGGTGCATCAAGCCTGGCGTTCGCCCAACCCTGCGTTCGGTACTTGGCCGCGGCCATCTGGGATTGGCCTTGCTGGCGGTAGGGTTGGCAGGCGTCTCCCTGACCCTGCTCGGTGTGCTCGCCTTGCGCGTCTATGCCAATCACAACCTGCACCTGATTGCCCGCTCGATCAACTACACCGTCGAAGCGGCTGTGGTGTTCGACGATGCCCCTGCAGCGAAGGAAGCTCTGGCGTTGATCGCAGCCACCGAAGAGGTGGCCGATGCCAAGGTGTTCAATGACGAAGGGGAGCAACTGGCCCATTGGCACCGTGACGACGATGGCATGTTTGCCCAGCTGGAGGCGGAAGTGGCCAGCGCGCTACTGGAGGAACCGATCACGCTGCCGGTGATACATCAGCAACAGAAGGTCGGGCACATCGAAGTGTCCGGGCAGGGTGGCAACTTGCTGCGCTTCCTGTTCAGTGGCCTGGCGGGGATCGTGTTCTGCACGTTGCTCAGTGCAGTGGTGGCTCTCTATCTGTCGCGTCGGCTGTTCGGCGACATCATTCGCCCGTTGCGCAGCCTTGCCAGCGTGGCTCACGCCGCCCGCCGCGATCGTACCTTCGACCGGCGCGTACCCGAAACGCAGATCGCCGAGCTCAACGAGCTGGGCAACGACTTCAATGCATTGCTCGACGAACTGGAGGCCTGGGACAGTCACCTGCGCAGTGAGAACGAGAACCTGGCTCACCAGGCGACCCATGACAGCCTTACCGGCCTGCCCAATCGTGCATTCTTCGAGGGGCGCCTGAGCCGTAGCCTGCGCAATGCCGTCCGCCAGCAGGAGCGGCTGGCGGTGATGTTCCTCGACAGCGACCATTTCAAACAGATCAACGACAGCCTGGGCCACTCGGCGGGGGATGAGGTGCTGATCAGCGTGGCCAGTCGGATCCGCGCGCAATTGCGCGAACACGACCTGGTGGCGCGCCTGGGCGGGGACGAGTTCGCGGTGCTGCTGACGCCCTTGCAGTCGCGAGGCGACGCCGAGCGCATCGCTGAAAAGATCATCGCCAGCATGCAGCTGCCGATTCATCTGGAAACCGGCAACAGCATCACCACCTCGTTGAGCGTAGGCATCGCCTACTTCCCCGACGACGGCCTGGACCCGGCAGGGCTGCTCAATGCCGCCGATGGGGCGATGTATCAGGCCAAGCGCATGCGCCGTGGCCATTGGCAAGTGGCGCAGACGGAGCATTCGGCCACTGACGTTGATAACAGGAGCTGAACCGTGATTCACCGTGTCGTTGCGCTGCGTTTTCCCACACTGGTGTTGGCATTGCTGACGTTGCTGGCGCTCGGCGGTTGCCAGAGCGTTCCCAAGGGCTTGAGTGAAGAGCAGATCGCCGTGCTCAAGCGTGAAGGCTTCGCGCCGACTGACGAAGGTTGGGCGTTCGATCTTTCTGGCAAGGTGTTGTTTGGCAGCGATCTGGACAGCCTGAACAGCCAGAGCCGCGCGATCGTGGAGCGCATCGGCAAAGCCTTGCTGTCGGTGGATATCCAGCGGGTGAGGGTTGACGGCCATGCCGATGCCTCGGGCAAGGAGGCCTATAACCAGCAGTTGTCCGAACGCCGTGCGCAGAGCGTCGCCCAGGCGCTGATCGGCATCGGCATGCAGCCTCAGAACATCCGCACCGTTGGCCTGGGCAGCAGCCAGCCGGTGGCGGACAACCGCACCGCCAGCGGGCGAACCGAGAACCGCCGCGTATCGATCGTGGTAGCGTCCTACTGAGGCACGCGCTGGCGCCTGCGATTGGGCGCAGATGCGCCCATCCGGCATCACGCGAACTTCATCTCCCGGCTGTTGCCCATCAGCAACGGCGCGTTGGCCTCGGTCACATCGCGAATGTAGTCCCACAGCAAGGTGATGCGCTTCAACTTGCGCAGGTCCTCCCGGCAGTACATCCAGAACTGCCGGGTAATCTCCACCTCTTCCGGTAGCAGATTGATCAACCGTGCATCCTGCGCAGCCAGGAAACACGGCAGGATTGCCAGCCCGCGGCCTTGCAAGGCCGCGGTGTATTGGGCGATCACGCTGGTGCTGCGCAGGTGGGCGTTGGCGTTGGGGATCAGGTTGGCCAGGTACAAAAGCTCAGAGCTGAATGCCAGATCGTCCACATAGCTGATGAACCGGTGCTGGGTCAGGTCGGTGGCCTGGCGGATTGGCGGGTGGTTGTCCAAGTATTCCTGGGTCGCGTACAGCCGCAGGCGATAGTCGCACAGCTTGCAGCACACATAGGGCCCATGCTCGGGCCGCTCCAGGGCGATGACGATGTCGGCCTCGCGCTTGGACAGGCTGATGAAGTGTGGCAGGGGCAGGATGTCCACCGAGATTGCCGGGTAGGCATCGACGAAGTGACTCAGTTGCGGAGTGACGAAGAAGCTGCCGAAGCCCTCGGTGCAGCCCATGCGAACATGGCCCGAAAGTGCCACGCCTGAGCCTGAGACCTGCTCGCAGGCCATGTGCAGCGTGCTTTCGATCGATTCGGCGTAGCCCAGCAGACGTTGACCCTCAGAGGTCAGGACAAAACCGTTGGTCCGGGATTTTTCGAACAGAAGCGTGCCCAGCGCGCCTTCAAGCGAGCTGATGCGTCGCGACACCGTGGTGTAGTCAACGGCCAGGCGCTTGGCCGCGCTGCTGGCCTTGCGGGTGCGCGCCACTTCTAGAAAGAACTTCAAATCGTCCCAGTTCAGTGAGCTCAGGGAGGTGAGGTCTTTTTGCATGATGATCCGGTTTTTTTGTGCGTTCTTGTTGGATGTTTGCACATCTATACTCGAAAAAAGCCCCACGGCGCCACCCCGCCTCGGCGCGCTGGCGATCTCGTTCCGACAATAATTCCAAGGAGAGCGCAGATGAACGCACCCCATACCCCCGACCAGGCCAAGGTCGAGCAGGTCAAGCTGCTGATCGACGGCCAGTGGGTCGAGTCCAAGACCACCGAGTGGCGCGACATCGTCAACCCGGCCACCCAGCAGGTGCTGGCGCGGGTGCCGTTCGCCACCGTAGAGGAAGTCGACGCCGCCGTGGCTGCGGCCCAGCGAGCCTTCGCCAGCTGGCGCGACACCCCCATAGGTGCCCGCATGCGCATCATGCTCAAGCTGCAGGCGCTGATCCGCGAACACACCAAGCGTATCGCCCAGACCCTCAGTGCCGAGCAGGGCAAGACCCTCGCCGATGCCGAAGGCGATATCTTCCGCGGCCTGGAGGTGGTCGAGCACGCGGCCTCGATCGGCACCCTGCAGATGGGCGAGTTCGCCGAAAACGTTGCAGGTGGCGTGGACACCTATACCCTGCGCCAACCGATCGGCGTATGCGCTGGCATCACCCCGTTCAACTTCCCGGCGATGATTCCGCTGTGGATGTTCCCGATGGCCATCGTTTGCGGCAACACCTTCGTGCTCAAGCCGTCCGAACAGGACCCACTGTCGACCATGATGCTGGTGGAACTGGCCCTGGAAGCCGGCATACCGGCCGGTGTGCTGAACGTAGTGCATGGCGGCAAGCAGGTGGTGGATGCGATCTGCACCCACAAGGACATCAAGGCGATTTCCTTCGTCGGTTCCACCGAGGTCGGCACCCACGTGTACAACCTGGGTAGCCAGCACGGCAAGCGCGTGCAGTCGATGATGGGCGCCAAGAACCACGCCGTGGTGCTGCCGGACGCCAACCGTACCCAGACGATCAATGCCCTGGTCGGTGCTGCTTTCGGCGCGGCCGGTCAGCGCTGCATGGCCACCTCGGTGGCGGTGTTGGTAGGCAAGGCCCGCGAATGGCTGCCGGACATCAAGGAAGCCGCCAGCAAGCTCAAGGTCAATGCTGGTTGCGAGCCGGGCACCGACGTCGGCCCGGTGGTTTCCAAGCGTGCCAAGGAGCGCGTGTTGGGGCTGATCGAAAGCGGTATCAACGAAGGCGCCAAGCTCGAACTGGACGGGCGTGACGTCAAGGTGCCGGGCTACGAGCAGGGCAACTTTGTCGGCCCGACCCTGTTCTCAGGGGTACGCACCGACATGCAGATCTACACCCAGGAAATCTTCGGCCCGGTGCTAGTGACCCTGGAAGTCGACACCCTCGACGAGGCCATCGCCCTGGTCAATGCCAACCCGTTCGGCAACGGAACGGGCCTGTTCACCCAGAGCGGTGCGGCAGCGCGCAAGTTCCAGAGCGAGATCGACATCGGCCAGGTCGGCATCAATATTCCGATTCCCGTGCCGGTGCCGTTCTTCAGTTTCACAGGTTCGCGCGGCTCCAAGCTGGGCGACCTGGGCCCGTACGGCAAGCAGGTGGTGCAGTTCTACACTCAGACCAAGACCGTCACCGCCCGCTGGTTCGACGATGACAGCGTCAATGACGGTGTGAACACCACCATCAGCCTGCGCTAAGGAGTTCGTCATGCGTATCGCATTCATCGGCCTGGGCAACATGGGCGCGCCCATGGCCCGCAACCTGATCAAGGCCGGGCATCAACTGAACCTGTTCGACCTGAACAAGACCGTGCTGGCCGAGCTCGCCGAACTGGGCGGGCAGGTCAGCGCCTCGCCGAAGGAAGCGGCGGCCAGCAGTGACCTGGTGATCACCATGCTACCGGCGGCGGCCCACGTGCGCAGTGTCTATCTGGGTGACGATGGCGTGCTGGCGGGTGTACGGCCGGGCACACCGACCGTGGACTGCAGCACGATCGATCCGCAGACCGCCCGCGAAGTGTCCAAGGCCGCAGCGGCCAAGGGCGTGGACATGGGCGATGCGCCGGTGTCCGGTGGTACCGGTGGCGCGGCAGCGGGTACCTTGACCTTCATGGTCGGTGCCAGCGCCGAGCTGTTCGCCACGCTCAAGCCGGTACTGGAACAGATGGGGCGCAACATCGTGCACTGCGGCGAGGTGGGTACCGGACAGATCGCCAAGATCTGCAACAACCTTCTGCTGGGCATTTCGATGATCGGTGTGTCCGAAGCCATGGCCCTGGGCAATGCGCTGGGCATCGACACCAAGGTGCTGGCCGGCATCATCAACAGCTCCACCGGGCGTTGCTGGAGTTCGGATACCTACAACCCCTGGCCAGGCATCATCGAGACCGCCCCGGCTTCGCGCGGCTACACCGGCGGCTTTGGCGCCGAGCTGATGCTCAAGGACCTGGGGCTGGCCACCGAGGCTGCGCGCCTGGCGCACCAGCCGGTGATCCTCGGCGCCGTGGCGCAGCAGCTTTATCAGGCCATGAGCCTGCGTGGCGAGGGCGGCAAGGACTTTTCGGCGATCGTCGAGAGTTATCGCAAGAAGGATTGACGAGCGAGGTGAACTTTATCGCGGGCCAGGTGGCCTTCCCTCTGTAACTGCGCACCAGAGGGAAGGGCACCTGCCTCGCGATTTTTTTTCGTGCTCGATTTTACAGGTGTGGTGCAGTCTATGGGCGCGGGTAAACCCGTTCCCACAGGGACGCGCCGTGTTGAACTGGCTGCGCCATTCAAAGCCCTGCGAAAGGGCTTTGGCATCAGGCGAAGACGAAGTACTTGCGCACGGTCTCGACCACTTCCCAGGTGCCTTTGAGACCTGGCTCGATGATGAACACGTCGCCTGCCTTCAGGTGCTTGGGCTCTTCACCTTCCGGCGTGATGATCACGTAGCCTTCGAGGAAGTGGCAAAACTCCCACTTCTCGTAGTTGATCTCGAACTTGCCGGGAGTGCAGATCCAGGTGCCCATGATCTTGCTGCCATCGGCAGAGAGGTAGGCGTTCAGGTTGACGGTCTGCGGGTTGCCGCCGATGCGCTTCCACGGGGTGGCGTTCAGGGCCGGGGTCGGGCAGGTTTCGCGCAGGACGGTAATGAAGTCGGACATGGCAGGTTCCCAGGTAAGTGGCTGAATGACACGTCACCATAGGGCCTGCGCTGGCGCTGGAGTTGCCTGGGCTCGACGTCCAGGTGTCTGGATGCGCTATGTGGGCATATGCGACTTGCAATGACGAACGAAGGCGTTGACCTGTTCCGGCCATTGGGCGAGCAGATCCGGCGCGGTACCCAGGTAGGCGGCGCGCGCGTTGGCCAGCACCGCTTGATGTGCGTCTGGCAAACGCTCCAGCAGCCACTGGGCGGCTACATCCTTGGTCGCGATCGACCCCGTCGCCAGGCTGTACCAGATGCGCGCCAGGGCGAGCACCACGGTGTGCTCGTCGCCGGTCCAGTCCTCAGGCGTGTTCCATTGGGCCAGGGTGTCGGCAAAGGCTTGTTTCAGGTCGGCGGGCGGTACCGGGTCGAACCAGCTCGTAGCCGCTTCGCCCACCAGGCAAAGGCTGTGCTGGCGGGCCTTGGTCAGCAGAATCGCCAGGTCCGGGTCGAGCTGGGCAGGTTCGACCTCGCCTGCCAGCAGCGATGCTCGCAGCCACTCACCGAATTGCAGCTCGCGGCGGGCCGGATAGCGCCAGGGATGGATGTCGCCGCGCACCAACAGCGTCACCTCCAGGGCGCGCAGGTTGGGGTCTGCTCCGGGTGGTGCGGAAATATCCAGCAGCGCGCGCATCAACCCCTGGCGTGTGGCGTCGGACAGCGGTCGGGACACAGTCACCAGCAGGTCGAGATCGCTGTGCGGCCTCAATCCACCGGCCACGGCCGAGCCGTACAGGTGGATGGCCTGCAACGCGTCGCCAAGGTGCTGGGCAAGCAGTTGCTGGGCTGCGAGCAGTTGTGGGTCGGTCATGGTGCGCCTCCTGAGGGCACACCATAGCAATCACCCTCAGGCGTTGGCCATTGCGTTGACTTCGACCGTGATGTGCGCCAGTTCTTCATGGACCGCCAGTGCCTGGCGTACGGTGTCGGCGCTAAGACAGCCCGTCGCCGCCAGGCTGAGAATGCAGGCGTATTGGTCCTTGCCGACACGCCATACGTGCAAGTCGGTGAGGGTGGCCGGTACCGACAGTTGCGCCACGGCGTCGCGGATCTCCTGGACCACGGGCGCGTCCATCTCGGCGTCCAGCAATACCCGCCCGGTGTCACGCAGCAGGCCTTTGGCCCACACCGCCACCAGCACCGCTCCCACCAGGCCCATCACCGGGTCGAGCCAGCCGGCGCCCCAGAACTTGCCGGACAGCAGGGCAATGATCGCCAGCACCGAGGTCGCGGCGTCGGCCATCACGTGCAGGTAGGCCGATCGCAGGTTCAGGTCATGGTGGTGGTGATGATCATGATGATGGCCATGGTGGTGATTGTGATGGTGATCGTCGCGCAGCAGCCAGGCACAGGCGAGGTTCACGGCAAGCCCGAGTGCCGCAAGGGTGATGGCTTGGTCATAGTGAATCGGCCCAGGTGTCAGCAGCCGCTCGACCGACTGGAAGGCCATGAGCCCGGCTACGCCCAGCAGAAGCAAAGCGCTGGAGTAGCCGCCGAGGATCTCGATCTTCCACGTGCCGAAGGCGAAGCGACGGTCGCGGGCGTAGCGCCGTGCGGCAGCGTACGCCAGCAGTGAGAGCCCCAGGGCCAGGGCATGGGAGCTCATGTGCCAGCCGTCGGCCAGCAGCGCCATGGAGTTGAAGTACCAGCCGCCGGCGATCTCCGCCACCATCATCACCGCCGTGAGCCACACGGCCAGGCGTGTCTTGCGCTCGGCGCCGAGGTTGCCGGTATGGAACTGATGGTTGTGCAGCCACTTGTTTGAGGTTTGCGTCACCATGGTTCATCTGCTCCTGAGGACAGGCCAACACGTGGGTATCGCTGAAGCATTATGGGGCTGTTTGACAGCCCATCGTAGGCTTCGCCAGCATCCAGTGCGCAGCCAAGCCTACGATGCAGCTCCTTACAGGCCCTAGGCCCACCAGTACCGCACGAAGTGGAAGAACACTGGCGCCGCGAAGCACACCGAGTCCATGCGGTCCAGCATGCCGCCGTGGCCTTCGATCATGTGTCCCCAGTCCTTCACCCCGCGGTCGCGCTTGATCGCCGACATCACCAGCCCGCCAAAGAAACCCATGGCGTTGACCGTCAACGCCATCAGCGCCGCCTGCCAGAAGCTGAACGGGGTGATCCAGCACAGCAAGGCGCCCACCAGTGTGGCCAGGGCCACGCCGCCGGCCAGCCCTTCGACGGTCTTGGAGGGCGACAGGTTGGGTGCCACCTTGCGTTTGCCGAACAGCTTGCCGCAGACGTACTGCAACACATCGCTGATCTGCACCACCAGGATCAGCCAAGCGATCAGCAGCAGGTTGCGACCTTCATAACCGGGAATGTCCAAGGTCATCAATGCCGGCACCGAGGACAGGCAGTACACCGCGATCATCAACCCCCACTGCACCTTGGAGGCGCGCTCGAGAAAGCGCGTGGTATCGCCACCGAAGCTCGCCAGGATCGGCAGGAACAGGAACAGGTACACCGGGATGAAGATGCTGAACAAACCGTACCAGTCCATGGCGATCAACAGGTACTGCACCGGCAGCGCCACGTAGAAGGCCGCCACCAACGCCGGGTAATCGCTGCGCCGGGTGGGCGTGAGGGTCATGAACTCGCGCAGGGCATAGAACGAGACGAAGTAGAACAGCACGATCACGCCGTACTTGCCGAACACGAAGGCGATGCCGATCACCAGCACCATCACCCACCAGGCGTTGATGCGGGCGTTGAGGTTGTCGATCACGGCGTGCGGCGCGGGGCCGGCGCGCCATTTGAGTAGACGGCCGATCACGCTGGCGAGCAGGAGCAGGGCGCCGATGCCGGCGAACAGGGAAAGGGTGTTGTCGTCCATCTCAGGCATCCTTCGGGGCCAGGTTCAGCAGGGCCTGGCGGGCCCGCTCAAGAAAGGCCTGCTTGCTCTCGTCAGGCAGCAGGTGCAGGGGTTCGCCGAAGCTCAAGGTGCACAGCAGCGGCAAGGGCAGGGCGCGGCCCTTGGGCATGACGCGGTTGAGGTTGGCGATCCACACTGGCACCAGCTCGATATCAGGGTGGGCCGAGGCCAGGTGGAACAGGCCGCTCTTGAACGGCAGCAGTGGCTCATCGCTGAGATTGCGGGTGCCTTCAGGGAAGAAGATCAGCGAATCGCCTTGGCCCAAGGCATCGAGCACCGGTTGCAGTGGGTTGTCGTTGGACTCGCCGCGCTGGCGGTCGATCAGTACGGCGTCGAACACGTTACGGATCAGAAACTCCCGGATGCCCGGCTTGGCCCAATAGTCGGCCCCGGCGACCGGGCGTGTACGGCGGCGCAGTGGTTCGGGCAGCGAGGCCCAGAGCAGCACGAAGTCGCCATGGCTGCTGTGGTTGGCAAAATACAGGCGTTGCCTGGGGTGCGGCGTGCAGCCGAGCCAGAGAGCCCGGGCACCGGTGATCAGGCGTGCGGCAGAGGTGATGGCAAAGGCGGTCAAGGCGGCGAACATGGCGCGGTGGTTATCCGGTGAAAGAGAGTATCAGCAGGGTAGTCAGGGCTAGCACGACTTGCGCGGCGAGGCACAGCGCCTGGCGTCGCAGCAGGCCCAGCGCGCCTTGGCTGCGCGAGGGCCAGTCGCGTGCGTCGTGGGCGTGGGGCTTGAGGTTCAAATCAAACAGGGCGCGATCCAAGACTTGGGTGTCGGCGGTGAGGTCTGCGCTGCTGGCGAGCCGGGCGAACAGCGCGGCGTCCAAGGCTACGCGGATTGCCCAGTACTTGTGCAGCAGCCCCAGCCCCAGCAACACCGCGCACACCGCACTGGCCAGCGGGGGCAGGTGTGTCACCAGGGGTGCCAGGCCGTAGGCCAGGGCCAACAGGGTGATGCCATCGGACAGCCGCTCGAGCTGTCGACCACGGCCCAGCAGGCTGGCCACCAGATGCAGGTTCATGGCTGGGCCTCCAGCTGTTCGAGTGCCACGCGATGGCCGGGATGTAACACGACAGAGGGGCGGGCCTTGCGGATCAGCGCTTCGGCCTGGGTAACGTTGGCGCAACGGCCACTGTGCACCAGCCAGGCGGCCACCGCGCTGGCGCTGCGGGAGTAGCCCAGGGCGCAGCAGACCAGGACCGGGCCCTGCTGACGCAGGCATTCGATGGCCTCGGCGGCCTGTCTGAGCAGGCTGGCATCCGGGACGATCAGGTCCAGGGTGGGCAGGCAGGTGTAATGTGCGGGCATCTGCATTGTCTGGCCCGGCCCATTCGCGGGTTTACCCGCGAAAGCGCCGGCACAGGCATAGCACGGCAGTTCAGCCGTCAGGTCCAGCGCGGCATTGAATGAGGAGGCCTCGCCGGCTCCGGGAATGCGCCCCAGAAATACCCCATCGCACACCTCATCGGCCTGTGGCCGTTTGCGGGTCCAGAGCCGCGAGTTGATCGAGGCCCCTAACAAATAGGGTGCCAGCAACCCAGTGGCGGCATTGGATAGCCGTCCATCCGCGCCTTTCTGGAATCCACCGGCACCGAACACGGCATAGTTCAGCGCCACCATCAGCAGCGAAACCGCCGGCCACAGCAGCCATAGCCAGGCGCCCGCCAACTGCAGCGCCAGCACCGCGCACAACAGCGCGCCGCCCCCGTAATACAGGGCAAGCCGCCAGCGTCGAGGATCACGGGCCAGGCGTGCTGCCCGCAGCGGCAGCTCGCCCTCCCTCGGCCACAGCCAGACGCATACCAGCCCCGCCAGTGCCCCGGTGGGCAGATCGATGAAATGATGCTGCCAGGTGGTCAGCACCGATACCCCGATCAAAGCCATCCAGCCATGCATCAGCCCGCGCCAAGGCTGGCGATGAACATGACGGGCAAACATTGTCCAGATGATTACCAACAGCGCGATGTGCAGTGACGGGGCCTGGTTGAAGGGCTTGTCGAACCCCATCAGCACATCGAACAGCCAACCGAACAGGCCGTCCAGCGCTGGGCGTTCGAAGGTAAAGCGCAGTGGCCACAGCAAGAAGCAGCCGACGCTGATCACTTGCGCGGTCAGCAGGGCCAGGGCGTGGCGGTCCATCTCCCGGCGGGTGGTCGGCAACAGGAAGGACAACCCGTACAGCAGGTCGATGGACCAGTAGGGCACGATCGTCCACGGCCATAAAGGCGTTTGCCCCTCCCAGCCGAACACCAGGCTGCCGACGTCGTCGCGAGTGGCGGTGTGGTTGTTGACCAGCCCATAGCTGAGAAAGAAGAACGGCCCCAGCAGCAATAGCCAGAGCACGCCTCGGCGGATCAAGCCGGGTTCGCGGGCCATCAATCCACCCGTTGCGCCAGGCTGACACTGAAGATGCCCCACTCATCGATGCGCTGGGCGATCTTGCGAAAACCTGCTGCCTCCACTAACTGGTCCATCTCCGCCTGGCTGCGCCGACGCATCACCCAGGCTTGGCCATCGCGGTGGCTGGTCAGGGCGCGGGCGATCATCTCCAGTTGCGGGTGCCAGGGCTGGCCGGTGTACACAAGATAGCCGCCCGGCTGGACAGCATCGGCCAGGCCCGCCAGGGAACTGCCCACCAGATCATTGCTGGCGAACAGCTCATAGAGGCCGGACACCACTGCCAGGGTCGGGTGCGGATCGAGACTGGCCAGGCTCTGGCGGTCGAAGGCATCGCCCTGGACGAAGCGGGCCACCTCGGTCAGGCCCTTCTCGGCGATCAAGGCGCTGCCTTGCTGGACGTTCAGCTCGCTGTAGTCGCGCAGCAGGATCGAGTCGGGCATCCGCTCCTGCAGCGCTTCGAGGATGTAGCGACCGTGGCCTGCCGCGATGTCGACGATGTGCACCGGGCGCTGCTGCTCGCGCAGGCGGCGGATGGCTTCGCGCAGCAGTTCTTCCACATGCAGCTTGCGTTGGCGGATGCCGCGCCAGCCGATGGCGTTGAGGTAGTTCTGGTCGATCAGCTCACCCAGCTTGCCTTTGCCGCTGGGCTGGTTGCGATACACGTAGTCCAAGGTGCTGCCCGAATCGAAGCCAGTGTCGAAGCCCAGCTTCACCCCCTCCGAGAAACCCTTGCCCAAGCGCAGTCCGGCACGGGTGGCCCGCCAGTAGAGATCGCGGGGCGAGTTGCGAGGTAGCGGCGCGGCCAGGCTTTCGGCTTCAGCGCAGCTGGGGCCGCTCTTGTCGGCATCGAGCAGCGAGGGCACCGGTGCGGGGGTATCGAAGCAGTGCGCAACGAAGCGCTGGATCCGCGCCAGGGCGTGGGCTCGGTCGCGCTCGCCGAGGGTGTCGTGGAAAAAGCCTGGGAGAACATGCATCTCCTTGCGCGCACTGCCCAGACGCTCGAAGAAGCGCTCCTGGGGTTTGCGTTCGACCACAAGGTCGGCACCGGACACCAGCATCTGGGTCGGCACCTGGATCGCTTGGGCATCGGCGACCACTCGGTCGGCCGCTTCATACAGGCCCAGCAGCATGGTCACCGAGATCGGCCGGCTGATCAGCGGGTCGGCCAGGTAGGACATGACCCGCTCCGGGTCGTGGGTCAGCAGGCGTGGCTTGACGTAGCTGTTGACGAAGAAATTGCCGCGCAATGCCTTGAGCAGCTTCAGGCCTGGGCGAGCGAACGGCACGTAAAGCTTGACCTTGAAGGCCGGCGAGGCCAGCACCAGGCAGCGCACTTTCGGCGCGTAGTCATGGGCCCAGGTCGCCACCAGCACCGCGCCCACGCTCTGGGCCAGTACCACCATGTCCGCCTCGGCGATGCCATGGCTGTCGCGGACATGCTCGATGAAGGTCTGCACGTCCCGCACGCTGGTGGCAAAGCCTGGGCTGTCGCCACGTGCTCCGGGTGACTGGCCATGGCCCCGGGCGTCCCAGGCGAAAAAGTCGTAGCCGGGCATGTCCAGCTCGTCGGCCAGATGGGCCATGCGCCCGCCGTGTTCGTGGCCGCGGTGGAACATCACCACCGCCCGGCGTGGCTGGTATTCGTTACGGGTGGCGGGCCAATAGCGGTAATGCAGCTCGACGCCATCATGGGTGCAGAAGTGCAGCGATTGCGCTTGGCGCATGGGGAAGGTCCTTGTCCGGCGGCGAAGAGGTCAGCGAGTTTCGGCCAGGCCTTGGCGAACCCGGTTGTAGAGGGTATAGAGCGAGAGTGCGAGGATGACCAGCAGCAGGCCGTCGATCCATGCTGCGCTCAGCACCCCGAAAGCGATCCCGGTGCCCAGCACACCAAAGGCGAAGGCCCGGTCGCTCTTGCCCATGGGCCCGTCGTATCGCCGCGAAGCCCCCGCCAGCGGCCCCATCACGCCGGCGTACTCGCTGATGACCGCGCTCACGACCACCAGCACCACCAGCGCCGGTGATACCCCCGGCAACAGGGCGAATGGCAGGTACAGCGCCGCATCGGCGACCACGTCGCACAGCTCGTTGAGGTAAGCCCCAAGCTTCGATTGCTGGCCGAACTCCCGCGCCAGCATGCCGTCGACGGCATTGAGGGCCATGCGCAGCAGCATCCACACCGGCACCAGGATGAACAGCCCGGTCACATCGTGCTGCCAGGTCAGCAACAGGCCCAGCAGTACCGACACCAATGCGGCTGCCACGGTGACTTGATTGGCGGTGACGCCCCGCGCGTACAGGCGCTTTACGCCAGGGCGCAACAGGGCCTGGAAACGGGGTTTGAGTTGATAGATCGACGGCACGTTGAACTCCCTTTCATGGCGCGACATGACCCGATTGTGAGGAATGAGCCAGGTGGGCGGCAAGGGGGACGTTGATGACCTTCAACGGTGCGGCATGCCGTGGTATTCGTTGCCCGGCCGTTGCCTTGTCGGTTCGCTGCGTGCCCAGAACCAGGCACCTCCCTGCGCAATGACCAGGCCGCCGAAACAAACCAGAAGGTCCGCCTCGCAGTGCTCCCAGGTACCGACCTTGAAGCCCGTATTCTCCAATGTCAGGAATTCCCCTGTGGCAGGCAAGCATTGCGGGGAGCCTTTGAGGCCGCCATGGAACAGCTGCTCAGGACTATGGCAAACCCGGGCATGCAGCTGTTCGGGTTTTTTCTTCGCTTCATGCATGAAGCGCGAGATGAATGTCTTGCGGATATATCGCTGTGCGAACGTCTGCAGCAGGCGCTCCAGATCGTCACTGGAACACAGGCGATTGTCGTGTCGATTCATGAAGGCATCCCGTGGAAACGAAACATCGCATTCGCTCGGGGTTGTAACGTAGATGCCGGGCCAGGCGCGCCAGGACCGTGCCGGGTTGGTTGTAGGTTGAGTCTCGATTTCGCGGTGGGGGTGATGGGGGGCCAGCCTGCGCAGGCTTCAGCTGTCCTCCAGTTGTTTCACCAAAGCGGCGGCATACCCTGGCAATGCTCCGAAATCCCGGGCGCACAGTAACAGTCGACGGTTGGCCCAAGGCTCGGGCAATGCGATCCAGCGCAGTGGCAATACCCCTTCCCAGCGTCGCACCGATGCCAACGGCACCACCGCTACCCCGGCGCCGCCGGCAACCATGCGAATCACCCCGTCGAATCCTTCTGCACGCACCCGTACCAGCATGCGCCGCCCTTCCCGCAGGGCTTGTTCCTCCAGATGCAGGGCCAGGGCGCTGTTGGCACCCAACCCGACATGGCCGTGGGCGAGGCTGTCGATGAAAGTCGGCGCGGCCTGCTCCGTCAGGGGATGAGCGATGGGCATCGCCAGTACCAGCGGATCGTCGCGAAAGGGACGAGTCTGCAGGTGCTCGTTGGGTGCGGCGGTAGAGATGATGCCCAGGTCGGCCATGCCCTGGGTGATCGATTGCACGATGCGCAGACTTGGCATTTCCTGAACATCGACGCTGACACCGGGATGGCCGCACAGATAGGCGGCCAGCAGCTCGGGTAGGTATTCGGTCAGCGCGGCGGTGTTGCACAACAGGCGCACTTGGCCATATTGGCCTTGGGCGTACTGGGCCAGATCGTATTGCAGGCGTTCGACCTGCTGGCTGATCAGCCGGGCATGCTGCAACAGGGCCTGGCCGGCGGGTGTGGGCAGTACGCCACGGCGATTGCGCTCCAGCAGTGCGATGCCGAGCGAGGCTTCCATGGCGCGGATGCGGGCGCTGGCGGCGGGCAGCGACAGGTGGCTGCGACGCGCGCCGGCGGTGATGTTGCCGCACTCGGCGGTGTGGCGAAACAGCTGGAGGTCGGTCAGGTCGAAATGCATCAGCCTCTGTCCTGGCAAGAGTCTGGCTGAGTATATGGCAGATTTTCAGCCAGGCGCCGAGGCGTCATTCTGGCGCCATGAAGACTTTCTTGGCGTTTTATCAGGATATGGGCCCGGCATTGTGGTTGCTGGTGGCGATGACCTTTTTGCTGGCCGGTGCGGTCAAGGGGGTGATTGGCCTGGGCCTGCCGACCATCGCCATGGGCCTGCTCGGTCTGGCTATGGCACCGTCGCAGGCTGCCGCACTGCTGATCCTTCCTTCCACCGTCACCAACCTCTGGCAGTTGGCCTCAGGGGGGCATTTGCGTGGATTGCTGCGTCGCCTGGGCCCGTTGTTGCTGATGATTCTGGCCGGCACCCTGATCGGCAGTGCCTGGCTGGGTATCGACAGTGGACCTTGGGCCGCTCATGCGCTGGGTGGGGCGTTGCTGCTGTATGCCGTATACGGGCTGTCGGGGCCAACGATGAAGGTGCGGCCCGCATGGGAAGTGTGGCTGGGACCGTTGTGCGGCCTGGTGACCGGCCTGGTGACGGCGGCGACGGGCGTGTTCGTGATGCCGGCGGTGCCTTACCTGCAAAGCCTGGGCTTGTCGCGTGACGAGATGGTCCAGGCCCTGGGCCTGTCGTTCACGGTGTCCACGCTGGCGCTGGCCTTGGGCCTGGCCGGTCAGGATGCCCTCGGCGGACAGACGCTTGGCGCGTCACTGTTGATGTTGGTGCCCGCCCTGTTGGGGATGCTTGGCGGCCAGTGGTTGCGTCAGCGCATCAGCGCGCAGGTGTTCAAGCGCTGTTTCTTCATCGGCCTGGCGCTGCTGGGCGGGCACCTGCTGCTCAACGGCTAGCCGAGCAAGGGCTGAGCATCTCGATCAGCTGGATGTCGAAATCGCGCTCCAGGTAATCCATGCGCTGTTCGAAGAATTCGCGCATGTGCGGCAGGGCCGAATGCACATCCAGGTCGGCCTTGCTGGCCCAGACCTCATAGAACACGAACAGGCTGGGGTCCTGCTTGTCGCGCAGCATGTGGTACTCGATGCAGCCCGGCTCCTGGCGGCTCGGCTCGACATAGGCGCGGAACAACCGCTCGAAAGCCTCGGCTTTTTCCGGGCGGGTCTTAGCTTTGAGAATGAACGCGTATTGCTCGGTCATGGACTGGCCTCGTGGGTTAAAAGATGGGAAGAATTTTAAAGCAATAATGTATGTTCAATTCGTGATTCGAGCGCAAATGTATTTTGCCGTTCGAGCGCTTTTTCTCAGCTTCCCGGATGCCTAATCTGCCGCCATCGAACTTGACGTGACCGGTGGCCGACAGCCTCGGGTCCCCTTATCGGAGGCTCCCATGAAAAAGATTCTTCTGCTCAACGGCGGCAAACGCTTCGCCCATTCCGACGGTCGTCTTAACACGACCCTGCACGAGGTTGCACTGGCCCATCTGGACCGCGCAGGTTTCGACGTGAAGCAGACCTTCATCGATGGTGGCTACGACGTTCAGGAAGAAGTCGAGAAGTTTCTCTGGGCTGATGTCGTGATCTGGCAGATGCCCGGCTGGTGGATGGGCGCGCCGTGGACCGTCAAGCAGTACATCGATGAAGTCTTCACCGCAGGCCACGGCAGCCTGTACGCCAACGATGGCCGCACCCGCTCCGACGCCTCGCAGAAGTACGGCAGCGGTGGTCTGATCCAGGGCAAGCAGTACATGCTTTCGCTCACCTGGAACGCCCCACAGCAAGCCTTCGACGATCCGAGCGACTTCTTCGAGGGCAAAGGTGTGGATGCGGTGTATTTCCCGTTCCACAAGGCCAACCAGTTCCTGGGCATGACCGGCCTGCCGACTTTCCTGGCAGTGGACGTGATGAAGCGTCCGGATGTGCCGGCGGCGGTGGCAGCCTATGAAGCCCATCTGGACAAGGTGTTCGGCAAGGCCCAGTGAAGGGCTAAGGCTGTGGTGCAGCCCCTCGCAGGCTCGGTCAGCGCTCTCCAACGTGCGTCGGAAGCAGCCCTGGACTGCGATGGGCGCCTTGCATGAATCTCTGTCACCCGCTATCAATCACGGCATTCTCCGATACAGGCCTGATACGTGAAAACCCGATCCGAAGAGCTCCAGGTATTCGTCGCTGTGATCGACTGCGGCTCGATTTCCGCCGCTGCCGAGCAGATCGGCCAGACGCCGTCGGCTGTCAGCCGCACGTTGTCACGGCTCGAGGGTAAGCTCGGCACCACGTTGGTCAACCGCACCACCCGGCGGATGGACCTGACCGAGGAAGGGCGTTTTTTCCTGGAGCGTTCGCGGCAGATCCTCGAGCAGATGGACGACATGGAAGAGCACCTATCGATGCACAACCAGACGCCTTCCGGGCGTCTGCGCATCAATGCCGCGGCGCCGTTCATGCTGCATGCCATCCTGCCGTGGATTGGTGAGTTTCGTCGCCAGTACCCTGGCATCGAGCTGGAACTCAACACGGACGATCTGATCATCGACCTGCTCGAGCAAAGCACCGACGTTGCCATCCGCATCGGCGACCTTGCTGATTCCAGCCTGCATGCCCGCGCCCTGGGGTGCAGCCCGATCCAGGTGCTGGCGAGCCCCGAGTACCTGGCGCGCCATGGCACGCCAGAGAAGGTCGAGGAGCTGAACGCGCATTCGCTGCTTGGTTTCAGCCAGCCGGAGTCGCTCAACCGCTGGCCGCTGCGCCATGCCCAAGGTGATTACTGGCAGATCCGTCCCAGTCTGATTGCCTCCAGCGGCGAAACCTTGCGTCAGCTGGCCTTGGCGGGAGAGGGCATTGTCAGCCTCTCGCACTTCATGACCCATGAGGACATCCGCACCGGCCGCTTGCAGGTGGTGCTGGGCGAGTTCAATAACGGTTATCGCCAGCCAATCCATGCGGTGTACTACCGCAATACCCAGTTGGCCCTGCGTATCCAATGCTTCCTGGATTTCATTCAGAAGAAGCTGGCGATGTACGCCTGCTGAGTTGCCTGAACACGACAGGACCTGTGCAGGGGCGGCGCAATCTTCCCCGGGTGTTTGCTTAGTCGAACGGCTTCGGCCTTAATGACTGATCAACAAAAACAACACCAAGGAAGTGCGCATGCGTATCGTCATGTTCCAGTCCATGGCCCTCGGGGCCGCGATCCTGAGCTGTTCGTCCGCCTTTGCGGTCACCCTGGAGGGTGGCGCGGTGGCCGCACCCGATCAATATGGCGCACAGGTGGCCGCCGACATTCTTAAGAGGGGCGGTAATGCAGTGGATGCCGCCGTGGCCACGGCCTTCACCCTGGCGGTGACCTACCCTGAAGCCGGCAACATCGGTGGCGGCGGCTTCATGACCCTGTTCGTCGATGGCAAGCCGTATTTCCTCGATTACCGCGAAGTGGCGCCCAAGGCGGCCAGTCGCAACATGTACCTCGACGAAAAAGGCGAGGTCATCGAGAACCTCAGCCTGGTCGGAGCCCGTGCCGCTGGTGTGCCAGGTACGGTGATGGGCCTTTGGGAGGCCCACAAGAAATTCGGCAAGCTGCCCTGGAGCGAACTGCTGACCCCCGCCATCGGCTATGCCAAGAACGGTTTCAAAGTCGCCCAGAAGCAGTACCAGTACCGCAACGATGCCCAAGGCATGTTCAAGACCGCCACCAACTTCAACGACTACTTCGGCAACATGAAGGTAGGTGAGCTGTTCAAGCAGCCTGAGCTCGCCCAGACCTTGGAGCGAATCGCCGACAAGGGCGTCAGCGAGTTCTACCAGGGCAAGACCGCCGACTTGCTGGTGGCGCAGATGCAGGCCGATAAAGGCCTGATCACCAAGGCCGACCTCAAGGATTACAAAGCCGTGTGGCGTCAGCCAATGGCGATCAGCTGGCGTGGCAATGTTGTCTACACCGCACCGCCACCTAGCTCTGGAGGCGTGGCCCTGGCCCAGTTGCTGGGCATCAAGGAAGACCGCGCGGCGGACTTCAAGGGTGTGGCGCACAACTCGGCCAAGTACATCCACCTGCTTTCGGAGATCGAGAAGCGTGTGTTCGCCGACCGTGCCGACTATCTGGGTGACCCGGCTTTCACCAAGGTGCCGGTCGACCAGTTGATCGCCAAGGACTACCTCGCCAAGCGTGCCGCCCAGGTCAACCCAAACGCCATCTCCGACACCGATAAGGTCAAGCCGGGCCTGGAGCCGCACCAGACCACGCACTTCTCCATCGTGGACAAGCAGGGCAATGCGGTGAGCAACACCTACACCCTGAACCTCGATTACGGCAGCGGCGTGGTGGTCAAGGGCGCAGGCTTCTTGCTCAACGACGAAATGGACGACTTCAGCGCCAAGCCGGGCGCAGCCAATGCCTTCGGCGTGGTAGGCGGCGATGCCAATGCCATCGAGCCAGGCAAGCGCATGCTGTCGTCGATGAGTCCCAGCCTGGTGACCCGTGACGACAAGGTGGCGCTGGTGCTCGGCACACCCGGTGGTTCGCGGATCTTCACCTCGATCTTCCAGGTGATGAACAACCTGTACGACTACGACATGCCGCTTGAAAAAGCCGTGGCGGCGCAGCGCGTGCATCACCAACTGCTGCCCAAGGACACCATCTATTTCGACAGCTATGCGCCACTGACCGGCCAGGTGGCCGATGAGCTGAAGAAAATGGGTTACGTGCTGGAGGACCAGGGCTGGGAGATGGGCGACATCCAGGCGATCCGGGTGACCGGCGAGAAGCTCGAGACTGCCTCTGACCCGCGCGGGCGAGGGGTAGGGATGATCGTCAAGTAAGCCGATGGTGCGTCAGGTCATGCAAGGTTGCCTGGCCTGACGCATTCGCGGGTAAACCCGCTCCCACAGGGTGCGCTGTTCTAACGACACCGCCGCCTCTGTGGAAGTGGGCTCACCCGCGAAGGGCTCTATGAATCTCAGGTCAGACGCGGAACTGGCTGACCAGTGTCTGCAGATGTCCGCCCAGGCGCGCCAGCTCGACACTCGAGGCGGCGGTCTCGTCACTCGCGGTAGCGGTCTGCTCCGACACATCACGCACATTCAGGATGCTGCGGCTGATTTCTTCGGCCACGGCACTCTGCTGCTCGGCGGCGGCGGCGATCTGTTGGTTCATCGACTGGATGTTCGACACCGTACGGGTGATGTTCTCAAGCGAAGCGCCAGCCTTGCGCGCCAGCTCAACGCTGCTGTCGGTCAGGCTGCGGCTGTCGTTCATCACATCAGCCACCTGTTGGGTGCCATTTTGCAGGCTTGCCACCAGCCCTTCGATTTCCTCGGTGGACTGCTGGGTACGCTGGGCCAGGCCGCGGACTTCATCGGCGACCACCGCAAAACCGCGGCCGGCTTCCCCGGCGCGTGCGGCTTCGATGGCGGCGTTCAGCGCCAGCAGGTTGGTCTGCTCGGCCACCGATTTGATCACGTCCATGACGCTGCCGATCTTCTGGCTTTCCTGCTGCAGCAGGCTCATGGCTTCGGTGGAACGGTGCACTTCCGAGGCCAGGCGTTCGATCTGGTTGATCGCCTCGCCTACCACGCGATCACCTGCACGGGCTTCTTGATCGGCGCCAGTCGCGGCATGGGAGGCTTGCTCGGCGTTGCGTGCCACTTCCTGTACGGTGGCCGCCATTTCGTGCATGGCGGTGGCCACCTGGTCGGTCTCGACTTTCTGGCTGTTGGCGCCGGCGCTGGTCTGCTCGGTCACCGCCGACAGTTCCTCGGCAGCGCTGGCGATCTGGGTGACGCCATCGCGGATGCCGGTGATCAATTCGCGCAGGGTCGTGCCCATGCGCGCGATGCCTTGCTGCAGCGCGCCGAGTTCATCGCGGCGAGTGACGCGCAGGTTCTGGGTCAGATCGCCATTGGCGATTTTTTCCACCACGTCCAAGGTCTCGCGCAGGGGGCGGGTGATCTGGCGGGTGATGAGGAATGCTGCAAGCACGCCGACCAGCAGGGCCAGCAAGGTGGCGATGGTCTGCAGGCTGCGGGCCTGGGCGCTTTCGCTGTCGCGACGGTCCAGTTGGATCTGGTACAGCTGGTCGCTGCGTTTGACGATATCGGCGCCTTCTACGGTCATTTCCGCACGGGCCACGCCGACTTCGGCGTTGGCATCGCGGAACTGACGCAGTGCATCGCGATAGCCGCTCATGGCCGACTCGAACGCCTGGATTCGGGCGGTCTCCCCAGGCAGGTGGCGCTTGAGGTTGTCGATCTCCACCAAGGTTTTTTCAACCTGACGGGTGACGGTCTGTTCGGCATCGCTGGTGAGGTCCGCGATATAGCTGCGCACGTCCAGGCGCAGCTGGACGAGCTGTTCCTTGGCCTGGCTGATGGCCAGGAACTGCTGCAGGGTGGCTGTGTCGCCGGAAGTGCGCGCCAACGCGTCGCGGCTGACGGCCTCGATGGCGGCGAGCGCCTCGCTGGCCTGGCGGGCGTTCTGGTTCAGGGCTTCTCGCGCGGCGAGGCCGGTTTTGTAGGCCTTGCGCATCTTCTCCAGCGAGACCCGGTACTTGGCGATGGTCTCGCCCTGCTCGCGCAGTAGCTTGAGGTTTTCTGGGCTTTTGAAGGTATTGACCAGATGCTGTTGCTGGGCACCGAAAGCATCGAGCTTGTCCAGCACGTTGGCGGCCGAGGTGTCGTCGCCGTTGGTCAGCATGTACTGCAGGCGCGCCACGCGAAGGTTGGTCAGGTCACTGTTGAGCTTGGTGATGTCGCTCATCCAGTTGCTGCGGTCGATCAGGCTGCCCAGGCTGGTCCAGCCGGTCAGGGCCAGAAGGCCGGTCAGAAGCAGGACCAGGCCGAAGCCCAATCCGAGTTTGAGGTTGACGCTGATATTGGCAAACCAGCCGTTCATGGCACGCTCTCCAGAAAATTGATTTCGCTCGCTTGATCTCCAATCGCTGGGCATTGTTGTTATCGGCGCCCGCTGATTCATGCCAGGGGTTATCGGCAAGATCGAGCGAAGCTGAAACGCTTTTTCAGCAGATTTGTAACCTACTGAAAACGTTTGCGTTTTGGAGATGGTAGGCGGCGACGTCGCAGCCTATCGAAGGCTTTGGCAGCTTCTACAGCGGTGAAGATGGCTGGAAGTTTGTGGGAAAGGGCGAAGCCTGAGAGGGGGCCGCAGGGCGGCCCTGTCTGTCAGAGGCTGCGTGTGCCGAAGGTATCGCAGCGGTTCACATCCCCGCTGGAGAAGCCGGTCTTGAACCAGCGCACCCGCTGCTGCGAGGTGCCATGGGTGAAGGAGTCTGGCACCACACGGCCCTGGCCCTGCTGCTGGAGGCGGTCGTCGCCGATGGCGTTGGCGGCATTCAGGGCTTCTTCCACATCGCCAGGTTCGAGCCAGTTCAGGCGCTTTTGCGCCTGGTAGGCCCAGACGCCTGCCAGGCAGTCGGCCTGCAATTCCTGGCGCACCAGCAGGCCGTTGTCGCCTTCCATGCGTTGGCCGTTGCGCCGCGCCGCGTCGACCTTGGCCGAGACGCCCAGCAAGGTCTGCACGTGATGACCGATCTCGTGGGCGATCACATAAGCCTGGGCGAAGTCACCGGCGGCGGCAAAACGGGTTTCCATCTCGCGGAAGAAGGTCATGTCCAGATATACCCGCTGGTCTGCCGGACAGTAGAACGGCCCGACCGCCGAGGAGGCGAAACCACAGGCGGAATTCACCTGGCCACTGAACAGCACCAGTTTGGGATCGCGGTACTGCTTGCCGGCCTGGGCGAACAAGGCCTTCCAGGTATCCTCGGTGTCGCCCAGGATCGAGGCGACGAACTCGGCCTGCTCGTCGTTGGCCGGTGGCGCCTTGCCGCCCGCGCCCGACGGCGCCTGTTGCTGCTGCTCCATCTGGCCGGCGAGTTGGCCGAGGATCTGCAGCGGGTCTTGCCCTGTGATCCAGCCGATGCCGACGATCAGCAAGATGGCGCCGAGCCCCAGCCCTTTGCCACCGCCAAAACGCATGCCGCCGCCACCGCCTTCACCTCGGGCATCGACCACATTGTCGCTGCGTCGGCCTTTTCGCCATTCCATGTAATGTTCTCCGGAGCCTGAAACATGAGCACAAAGATTAGTTCAGGGCTGTTTCGGGTGTCAGCCAATCTGTAGATACATAACCATATGGTTATGTAAGGTAACGTTGTTTTCAATGTTCATACCCCGTGACCTATCTGAAACTGCATGTCCACCTGCCACGCACAGGTGCCCGACAATTCCAAGAGAGGAACACGGCATGCCCGCCCAGGACACCAGCCGCTTCGTGATCCGTGATCGCAACTGGCACCCCAAGGCCCTCACGCCTGACTACAAAACCTCCGTGGCCCGCTCGCCACGCCAGGCGCTGGTCAGCATCCCGCAGTCGATCAGCGAAAGCACCGGGCCGGACTTTTCCCACCTGGGCTTCGGCCCTCACGACAACGATCTGTTGCTCAACTTCAACCACGGCGGTCTGCCGATCGGTGAGCGCATCATCGTCGCAGGCCGGGTGGTCGATCAGTACGGCCAGCCGGTGCCCAACACCTTGGTTGAGATGTGGCAAGCCAACGCCGGTGGCCGTTACCGCCACAAGAATGACCGCTACCTGGCGCCGCTGGACCCGAACTTCGGTGGTGTCGGCCGCAGCCTGACCGACCGTGACGGCTACTACAGTTTTCGCACCATCAAGCCAGGGCCTTATCCGTGGCGCAATGGCCCCAACGACTGGCGCCCGGCGCACATCCATGTGTCGGTCAGTGGCCCGTCGATCGCCACCCGCTTGATCACCCAGCTGTACTTCGAAGGCGACCCGCTGATCCCGCTGTGCCCGATCGTCAAGTCGATCGCCAACCCCGACGCGGTGCAGCGCCTGATCGCCAAGCTCGACATGAGCAACGCCAACCCCATGGACTGCCTGGCGTATCGCTTCGACATCGTGCTGCGCGGCCAGCGCAAGACCCACTTCGAAAACTGCTGAGGACCCGTCATGCCTATCGAACTGCTGCCGGAAACCCCTTCTCAGACCGCCGGCCCCTATGTGCACATTGGCCTGGCCCTGGAAGCGGCCGGCAACCCCACCCGCGACCAGGAAATCTGGAATCGCCTGGCCAAGCCTGACGCGCCAGGTGAGCACATCCTGTTGATCGGTCATGTGTACGACGGCAATGGGCACCTGGTGCGCGACTCGTTCCTGGAGTTCTGGCAGGCCGATGCCAACGGTGAATACCAGGACCAGTACCACCACGAGAACGCCTTCAACAGCTTTGGCCGTACCGCCACCACCTTCGATGCCGGTGAGTGGACCCTGCACACGGTCAAGCCAGGCGTGGTGAACAATGCCGCCGGGGTGCCCATGGCGCCGCACATCAACCTCAGCCTGTTCGCGCGGGGGATCAACATCCACCTGCACACCCGGTTGTATTTCGACGATGAGGCCCAGGCCAATGCCCAGTGCCCGGTGCTCAACCTGATCGAGCAGCCGCAACGGCGCGAGACGCTGATCGCTCGGCGTTGCGAGGTGGACGGGAAGACGGCGTATCGTTTCGATATCCGTATCCAGGGGGAAGGGGAGACGGTGTTCTTCGACTTCTGAGTGAACTCTGGGGCTGCAGTGCAGCCCCAGGTTCTGAAACTCAACGCCGAACCAGCAGTACGCCGCTTTCCATGTGGTGGGTGTAGGGGAACTGGTCGAACAGCGCGCAGCGCTCGATGCGATGAGTGTCCTGCAATTGGGCGATGTTGGCTGCCAGCGTCTCGGGGTTGCACGAGATGTACAGGATCCGCTCGAAGCGGCGAGTCAGCTCGCAGGTGTCCGGGTCCATGCCGGCGCGTGGCGGGTCGACGAACACGGTGCCGAAGTCGTAGCTTTTCAGGTCGATGCCTTCAAGACGACGGAACGGGCGCACCTCGTTCAGTGCCTGGGTCAGCTCTTCGGCCGACAAGCGCACCAGGCGCACATTTTCCACGGCGTTCTCATCCAGGTTGCTCAGCGCGGCATTGACCGAGGTCTTGCTGATTTCGGTGGCCAGCACCTGGCGCACGCGGGTGGCCAGCGGCAGGGTGAAGTTGCCGTTGCCGCAATACAGCTCCAGCAGGTCATCGTCACGCTCGCCGATAGCCTCGTAAGCCCAGCTCAGCATCTTTTGGTTCACCGCGCCGTTGGGTTGGGTGAAAGCGCCTTCTGGCTGGCGATAGCTGAACAGGCGGCCGGCCACGTTGAGTTTTTCCACGGCATAGTCGCGACCGATGACCAGGCGCTTGCCCTTGGAGCGGCCGATGATGCTGACGCCCAGATCCTCGGACAATTGCCGAGCAGCGACTTCCCAGGCGTCATCGAGCGGGCGGTGATAGCACATCGTGATCATGGCGTCGCCGGCCAACGTGGTGAGGAACTCCACTTGGAACAGGCGGTTGCCCAGTTCCTCGCTGGCCTGCCAGGCGGCCTTCAGGCGTGGCATCAATGCGTTGATCCGTTCGCTCGCGATGGGGAAGTCATCGATCAGGATCGCCTTGTGTTTTTCGCCTGGGGCGAACATCGCATAGTGGCGCTGGCCCTCTTCGCGCCACAGGCGAAACTCGGCGCGCAGGCGGTAGTGCTCGCGCGGCGAATCGAAGACGGCGGGCTCCGGCGCGCCGAACGGCGCCAATAGCTCACGCAGCCGGGCGACTTTGCCCTCGAGCTGCGTGGAATAGGCGGAAGGGTCGAAGACAGCACTCATGCGTTGAACCAGCCCAGCTTGATGACGAACAGGATGGAAAGGATCACCAGTGCCGAGTTCAGGTCGCGGTAGCGACCGGAGATCAGCTTGATGGCGGTCCAGGCGATGAAGCCGAAGGCGATGCCGTTGGCGATGGAGTAGGTCAGCGGCATGGCCAGGGCGGTGACCACCACGGGCGCAGCTTCGGTGACGTCGTCCCAGTTTATTTCCGCCAGGCCCGAGGCCATCAGCACCGCGACGAACAGCAGTGCGGGGGCGGTGGCGAAGGCCGGTACGCTACCTGCCAGCGGCGCGAAGAACAGCGCCAGCAGGAACAGGATGGCGACCACGATGGCGGTCAGGCCCGTGCGGCCACCGGCGCTCACGCCGGCTGCGGATTCGATGTAGCTGGTGGTGGTCGAGGTGCCCAGCAGCGAGC
Organism: Pseudomonas sp. HMSC08G10; assembly: GCF_001808425.1. NCBI lineage: Bacteria > Pseudomonadati > Pseudomonadota > Gammaproteobacteria > Pseudomonadales > Pseudomonadaceae > Pseudomonas > Pseudomonas sp. HMSC08G10. The sequence continues at coordinate 36,192 of NZ_KV793335.1, forward strand.
CGGCCATGGCGGCGGTGCTGTCGGCGATCAGGGCGCGGCCCATCTTCGGCATGTGGCCGTCCTTGCCCATCAGGCCGGCGCGTTTGGCCACGCCGATCAAGGTGCCGGAGTTGTCGAACAGGTCGACGAACAGGAAGGCGAAGATCACGCTGATCAGGCCGACGTCCAAGGCGCCCTTGATGTCCAGTTGCAGGAACGTCGGGGCCAGCGATGGCGGCATGGACACCACGCCGCCGAAGGGCGTCACGCCCATCAGGATCGAGGCCAGGGTCACTGCCAGGATGCCGATCAGCACCGCGCCGCGGACTTTCATGGCCTCCAGGGCCACGATCAGGAAGAAGCCCAGGGTCGCCAAGATCGGTGCAGGTTGCTTGAGGTCCCCCAGGCCCACCAGGGTGGCCGGGTTGTCCACGACGATGCCGGCGTTGTGCAGGGCGATCAGCGCCAGGAACAGGCCGATACCGGCAGCGATGGCCGAGCGCAGCGGCAGCGGGATGCTGTTCACGATCCATTCGCGGATGCGGAAGATCGACAATAGGAAGAACAGCACTGCCGAGAGGAAGACCGCGCCCAGCGCCACTTGCCAGGTGTGCCCCATGTGCAGGACCACGGTGTAGGTGAAGAACGCGTTCAGGCCCATGCCCGGTGCCAGGGCGATAGGGTAGTTGGCGATCAGGCCCATGGTCACCGAGCCGATGGCTGCGGCAAGGCAGGTGGCGACGAAGATCGCGCCCTTGTCCATGCCGGTCTCGCCGAGGATGCTCGGGTTGACGAACAGGATGTAGGCCATGGCCAGGAAGGTGGTGACGCCCGCGAGAATCTCGGTGCGCACGTTGGTGTTGTGTGCTTTTAGTTGAAACAGCCTGTCCAGCATGCCCGCTCCCCAAGGCGCCCCCGGCGCCGCGATTGAATCGTCCCCAATCAGCAAAGCACAGACCGTCGACGATGCCTGCATTTGTGTGGGGCACAAAAAAGCCGCGCATGATACCAGTATGGGGGGCGAGGGCCTATGGCCGGTGGGAAGGCCGCTGGCCGCGTTGGCCCGTTCGCGGGGGAGTCCGCTCCTACAGAGGGCCTGCAGGGCATCGAAACAGGAGCCGACGCAACCCTTGTGGGAGCGGGCTTACCCGCGAATGAGCCGTATCAGTCACCGTGCAGCCTGTCGCGCTTGGCCAAGGTCGGGAACAGCTTCATCCAGGTGCCGGTCACCACCAGCGTGCCCACGCCACCGAGCACCACAGCAGGCACGGTGCCGAACCAGTGGGCCGTCACGCCGGACTCGAACTCGCCGAGCTGGTTCGAGGCGCCAATGAACAGGCCGTTCACCGCGCTGACCCGGCCGCGCATCTCGTCCGGCGTCTCCAACTGCACGAAGGCGCCACGGATGACCATGCTGATCATGTCCGCCGCACCCAGTACCACCAGCACCGCGAGGGAGAACCAGAACGAGGTCGACAGGCCGAAGGCGATGGTGGCCACGCCGAACACGCCGACGGCAGTGAACATCGTCAGACCCACCTTGCGCTCCACCGGGAAGCGCGCCAGCCACAGTGACATCAGCAGCGCCCCCACCGCCGGCGCCGAGCGCAGCAGGCCCAGGCCCCAGGCGCCGGTGAGCAGGATGTCCTTGGCGAACACCGGCAGCAGGGCCGTGGCACCACCGAGCAGCACGGCGAACAGGTCCAGGGAGATCGCTCCGAAGATGTCCGGGCGGCTACGGATGAAGCGGATCCCGGCCAACAGAGACTCCAGGCTGGCGCGCCCGCGTTGGGCCACTTGCTGGCGGGCATCGAGGCTCAAGGTCAGCAGGCAGGCGATGACGTAGAGCGCCACGGTCGGTCCGTACACCCAGATGCTGCCGAAGGCATAGAGAAAGCCACCCACGGCCGGAGCGACGATGGTCGCCGCCTGGGTTGCCGACGCCGATGCTGCCACGGCCCGCGGGAACAGCCCTGGCGGTACGACATTGGGCAGCAGGGCCTGGGTGGCCGGCATTTCGAAGGAGCGGGTGGCACCGAGCAGGAAGGCCAGCACGAAGATCAGCTCACGGCTGACGTTGTCGGTGGCGCTGCCCACGGCCAGGGCCAAGGCGATCAGCGCCTGCAGGCTTTGGCACAGGGCGGCGACACGGCGCCGGTCATAGCGGTCGGCGACGTGTCCGGTGTGCAGCATGAACAGCACCCGCGGGGCAAATTCCACCAGGCCGACCAAGCCCAAGTCCAGTACATTGCCGGTCAACTGGTAGAGGTGCCAGCCAATGGCCACGGTGAGCATCTGGAAGCCGCTGGCGGTGAATACACGGGCCAGCCAGAACGCCAAAAAGGGGCGATGCTGGCGGAGCAGAAGCGGGGTGGGATCGGACATCGGTGAGCCTTGGCCTCGGTACGTGGAGGCGCTGCAGGGTATCACCTGTTTGTAACAAATGGTTGCTGTTTGCCGGGGCAGACAGCTTTTTCACACCCCTTCAAGACGGTGGGACAACCGGTCACGCGGCAATCAACCGCACGGCTCGCCTGTGTATTCGGGTCTATGCTTCCCAACAATCGTTGATTTGGGTCAATCGTTCCAAATGCAACGATCCGGCCATCGGCCGCAATCCCTGCGATCGAACAGAACAATTCCAAGACAGCGCACTCGATAACCGTGGGGGCAGTGGGCGTCAGGGCCACGAGCCCGGACGCCGGATTACCTGAAGAGGAAGCACTATGTTCGGTTTAGAGGCCTTGGAGCTCGCCCGAATCCAGTTTGCGTTTACCGTGTCCTTTCACATCCTGTTCCCGGCCATCACCATTGGCCTGGCGAGCTACCTGGCGGTTCTGGAGGGCCTCTGGCTCAGGACCGGCAACAACACCTACCGCGACCTTTACCACTTCTGGTCCAAGATCTTTGCCGTCAACTTCGGCATGGGCGTGGTCTCAGGCCTGGTCATGGCGTATCAGTTCGGCACCAACTGGAGCCGCTTCTCCGACTTCGCCGGCGCCATCACCGGCCCTCTGCTGACCTACGAAGTGCTCACTGCCTTCTTCCTCGAGGCGGGCTTCTTGGGTGTCATGCTGTTTGGCTGGAACCGTGTCGGCCGTGGCCTGCACTTTTTCTCCACGGTCATGGTGGCGCTCGGGACCCTGGTCTCGACCTTCTGGATCCTGGCGTCCAACAGCTGGATGCAGACGCCCCAGGGCCACGAGATCATCGATGGCCGGGTGGTCCCGGTGGACTGGCTGGCGGTGATCTTCAACCCCTCCTTCCCCTTCCGCCTGATGCACATGGCCACTGCCGCGTTCGTCTCCACGGCCTTCTTCGTCGGTGCCTCGGCTGCCTGGCACCTGCTGCGCGGGCGTGACAATCCGGCTGTACGCAAGATGCTGTCGATGGCCATGTGGATGGCGCTGATCGTTGCGCCGATCCAGGCGGTGATCGGTGACTTCCATGGCTTGAACACCCTCAAGCATCAGCCGGTGAAGATCGCCGCCATTGAGGGTCACTGGGAGAACAAGCCTGGCGAGCCGACACCGTTGATCCTGTTCGGCATCCCGGACATGAAGGCCGAGACCACCCACTTCAAGATCGAGATCCCGGCACTGGGCAGCCTGATCCTCACCCATAGCCTGGACAAGCAGGTCCCGGCGATGAAGGAGTTCCCGCCCGAAGACCGCCCCAATTCGACCATCGTGTTCTGGTCGTTCCGGATCATGGTCGGCCTGGGCCTTCTGATGATCGCCGTCGGTTTCTGGAGCCTGTGGCTGCGCAAGCGCGGCACGCTGTACAGCTCGCGTCCCTTCCTGCACATGGTGTTGTGGATGGGGCCGTCGGGTCTGATCGCCTTGCTGGCGGGCTGGTTCACCACTGAAATCGGCCGCCAACCCTGGGTGGTCTACGGCCTGATGCGCACCGCCGATGGGGTTTCCAACCACAGCTACGGCCAGTTGGGCCTGACGCTGGTGATCTTCGTGGTGGTCTACTTCGCGCTGTTCGGCACCGGCCTGGGCTACATGATGCGTCTGGTGCGCAAAGGGCCGAAGACTGGCGAGGGTGACGAGCACAATCCTGGCGGGCCTGGCCAGCAACGTACGCCGGCGCGGCCGCTGTCCGCCGCCGATGAGGGCCATCCGGCCGATTCCGCCAGTCTGAGCAAGGGGAACTGAGCCATGGGTATCGACCTTCCGTTGATCTGGGCCGTGATCATCATCTTCGGCGTGATGATGTATGTAGTGATGGACGGCTTCGACCTGGGGATCGGCATGCTCTTCCCCTTCGTCAAGGCAGAGCGTGACCGGGATGTGATGATGAACACCGTTGCCCCCGTGTGGGACGGTAACGAGACCTGGCTGGTGCTGGGCGGGGCGGGGCTGTTCGGTGCCTTCCCAATGGCCTACTCGGTGGTGCTCGAAGCGCTGTACCTGCCGTTGATCCTGATGCTGGTTGGGTTGATCTTCCGGGGCGTGGCGTTCGAGTTCCGCTTCAAGGCCACGGCGCACAAGCGTCATCTTTGGGACAAGGCGTTCATCTGGGGCTCGCTGGTGGCGACCTTCTTCCAGGGCGTGGCCCTGGGCGCTTTCATCGAAGGCTTCAAGGTGGTCGATCGTCACTATGCGGGCGGAGCCTTCGACTGGTTGACCCCATTCAGTCTGTTCTCCGGGCTGGGGCTGATCGTCGCCTATAGCTTGCTCGGCTGCACCTGGCTGATCATGAAGACCGAAGGACCGTTGCAAGAGCAGATGCACACCCTGGGCAAGCCCCTGGCGCTGGTGTTGCTGGCGGTGATCGGCATCGTCAGCCTGTGGACACCGCTGGCTTACCCGCAGATCGCCGACCGCTGGTTCAGCATGCCCAACCTGATTTGGTTCATGCCGGTGCCGATCCTGGTGTTGGTGACCTTCTACGGCCTGTTGCGGGCGGTGGCGCGCAATGCGCATTACACCCCGTTCTTGCTGACCTTGGTGCTGATCTTCCTGGGTTACAGCGGCCTTGGCATCAGCTTGTGGCCGAACATCATCCCACCGTCGATTTCCATCTGGGATGCCGCGGCACCACCGCAAAGCCAGGGCTTCATGCTGGTGGGGACGCTGTTCATCCTGCCATTCATCCTGGGCTACACCTTCTGGAGCTACTACGTGTTCCGCGGCAAGGTGACCCATGACCAGGGCTATCACTAGGAGGTCGGGCAATGATGGCTGAACAGAAGAAGCCCTTGTGGCAACGCCTGGGCTGGCTGCTGCTGATCTGGGCGGGCAGCGTGGCCGCCCTCGGTGTGGTGGCCTGGCTGATGCGGATGTTCATGAGTGCGGCTGGATTGAGTACCCACTGAACCCTGGGGCCGCAAGGCGGCCCCAATCAGGTTACTTGCGTGCTTTGAGGATCACGAACTTGGGGGTCGCCGCCACTTGCTCCACCCCTCTGAACAACCGCCCCAGCTTGCTGTGATAGCCCAGGTGGCGGTTGCCGACGATGTACAGCGCCCCTCCTACCACCAACGCTTCACGGGCCTGCTGGAACATGCGCCAGGCTAGAAAGTCCCCGATCACCTGTTGCTGATGGAACGGCGGGTTGCACAGCACCACGTCCAGCGACTGTTTCTCCTGCCCCGCCAGACCGTCGGCGGCGCGGATTTCCGCGTCCCGCCCACCCAGCGCCGCCTGCCAATTCTCACGGGCAGACTGCACAGCCATGTACGACTCGTCCACCAGCGTGTAATGCGCCTCGGGATTGGCCAGGGCACTGGCGATGGCCAGCACGCCATTGCCGCAGCCAAGGTCCGCGACCCGCGCCTGCCCCAGGTTGCGCGGCAGGTGTGGAAGGAAGGCGCGCGTGCCGATGTCTAGCCCTTCGCGGCAGAACACATTGGCGTGGTTGATCAGCTCCAGGGCCGGCGCATCCAGGCTATAACGGGTGGGATAGGGTGAGCGGGCGAGCGGGCGTTCGGCAACGGTGGCGGTCAGCAGCCGGGCTTTTTTCTGGGCCAGCGATGCCTGGACCGGGCCAATGTACTTTTCCATCAGGTCACCTGCCGCTCGCGGCAGGTGCTTGATCATGGCGCCCGCGATCACCTCCGCGCCGGGGGCCAGGTGGCCTTGTAGGCGGATCAGTTGCTCTTCGAGCAGGGCCAGGGTCTTGGGTACCCGCACCAGGACCCGGTCGAACATGCCTTGCCAGGCCTCGCTGGCGGGAACGAAGGGCACGCTGTCGAACGGCTTGCCGTTGCGCACCAGGTTCTTCTCCAGCGCCAGGCGGCCCAGGTGGGAATCGCCGCTGCTGACTACCGGCAAATGGCCTGCCAGGCTGGCGGCCAGCGCGCCAAAGCTGTCGTTGAGCACCAGTACCCGGCAATCGGCGGCAGGCGCCTGGCTGGCCAGGTGCTCCAGCAGGTACTGGTCGGCGGCGTCGAAGGCCTGCAAGGGGTCGTTGGCCTGCTCAGGCTGGCGGATGAGGTCGAGTTCGGCGAAAGGGCTGGTCAGCAGGGGCATGGCGTAGGGCTCGGGTACCAATCTGCTCGACGCAGGCCACGTCGAGCTTCAAAGGCGCGATTCTACAGGGCTTTGTCGTCCGCTTGTACGATGGAGGCCCTACAAACCATCGGTGTTCATACCTGGCGCTTTGCGCGACACTGGGCGCACCTGCTCGATGGAGTCCGTCATGACCGCCAGCGCCGACAAGTTCACCCGCCAGACCCTGCTTGACGTTCAGCCGCTTACCCCCAGCCTGTTCACGCTGAGGGTCACTCGCGATCCTGGATTTCGCTTCCGCTCCGGGCAGTTCGCCCGACTGGGCGTGACCAAAGCCGACGGCAGCGTGGTGTGGCGGGCGTACTCGATGGTCAGCGCACCTCATGACGAGCATCTGGACTTTTTCTCCATCGTCGTGCCAGGAGGAGAGTTCACCAGCGAGTTGAGCCGTCTGGGGGAGGGCGACACCTTGTTGATCGACCGCCAGGCCTTCGGTTACCTGACCCTCGACCGCTTCGTTGGCGGTCGCGACCTGTGGCTGCTGGCGACCGGCACTGGTATCGCGCCGTTCATGTCGATCCTGCAAGACTTCGAGGCCTGGGAGCGTTTCGAGCACATCAAGCTGGTGTACTCGGTGCGTGAAGCGAAGGAGCTGGCCTACCTGGATCTGATCGCAGGCCTCGAGCAACGGGAGTATCTTGCCGAGTTCGCGGGCAAGTTGCAGTTCATCCCCGTGGTCACTCGTGAGACGTATCCCGGGGCGCTGAATGCGCGGATCACCACGCTGATCGAAAACGGTGAGCTGGAAAGGGCGGCGGGCTTGGCGCTGTCGCCGGAGCATTCGCGGATCATGCTGTGCGGCAACCCGCAGATGATCGATGACACGCGCAAGGTCCTGAAAGCGCGGGACCTGCAGTTGAGCCTGAGCAAGCGGCCGGGGCAGGTGGCCGTGGAGAATTACTGGTAGTTGGAAGCGTCAAGCTGCAAGGTTCAAGCTGCAAGTGGGTGTGGAATCCACCCTGTTCGCTTGCAGCTTGCAGCTTGCAGCTTACTGCCGGTTCTGCGCCTTGAGCAGGTCGCGGATCTCGGTCAGCAGGGTTTCCTCGGCGCTCGGCACGGGCGGTGCGCTCGGCGCCGCGGCTTCTTCGCGCTTGAGGCGGTTGATCACCTTGACGCCCATGAAGATGGCGAAGGCAACGATCAGGAAGTCGATCACCGTCTGGATGAACTTGCCATACGCCAGCACTACCGCCGGCACGTCACCTTCGGCCGCCTTGAGGGTGACGGCCAGGTCGCTGAAGTCCACGCCGCCAATCAACAGACCCAGCGGTGGCATGACCACGTCGCCGACGAAGGACGATACGATCTTGCCAAAGGCCGCTCCGATGATGATACCGACTGCCATGTCGACGACATTTCCCTTGACCGCGAAGGCCTTGAATTCACTGAGCATGCCCATGGTTTATTCCTTGTAACAAATGGAGAGGTAATCGCAGTGTAAGCCAGCAATGCGCTTCATGCGTTGCATCGCGATTACAGACTTCGCTTAGAGCGAATAGTTTTGTCGCCTCCCGGCGCATTCGAGACACGTCCGGCTCGGCTATCATGGCGATTTTTTCCAGGAGACTGAGCCCATGGCCAAGGCCAAGCGCTTGTATGGCTGCACCGAGTGCGGCGCAACCTTTCCCAAATGGGCTGGCCAATGCGGCGAATGCGGGGCCTGGAACACACTGGTCGAGACCATGATCGAAAGCGGTGGCGCCGCGGCCCCGGCCGGGCGTACCGGCTGGGCCGGGCAGCAGGCGCAGATCAAGACCCTGGCCGAAGTCAGCGTCGAGGAGATCCCACGCTTCACCACCAGCAGCACCGAGCTTGACCGAGTGCTGGGCGGGGGGCTGGTGGATGGCTCGGTGGTACTCATCGGCGGCGATCCGGGCATCGGCAAGTCGACCATCCTTCTGCAGACCCTGTGCAACATCGCCACTCGCATGCCGGCCCTGTACGTCACCGGGGAGGAATCCCAGCAGCAGGTAGCCATGCGTTCGCGTCGCCTGGGGTTGCCCCAGGAGCAGCTCAAGGTGATGACCGAGACTTGTATCGAGACGATCATCGCCACCGCACGGGTGGAAAAACCCCGGGTCATGGTCATCGACTCGATCCAGACCATCTTCACTGAACAGTTGCAGTCAGCTCCCGGCGGCGTAGCCCAGGTGCGCGAAAGCACGGCCTTGCTGGTGCGCTATGCCAAGCAAAGCGGTACGGCAATCTTCCTGGTGGGCCATGTCACCAAGGAAGGCTCGCTCGCTGGCCCGCGGGTGCTGGAGCACATGGTCGATACCGTGCTGTATTTCGAGGGCGAGTCCGACGGCCGCCTGCGTCTGCTGCGGGCGGTGAAGAACCGCTTCGGCGCGGTCAACGAACTGGGCGTGTTCGGCATGACCGACCGTGGGCTCAAGGAGGTCTCCAACCCGTCGGCGATCTTCCTCAACCGCACCCAGGAGGAAGTTCCGGGCAGCGTGGTGATGGCGACCTGGGAGGGCACCCGGCCGATGCTGGTGGAAGTCCAGGCGCTGGTGGATGACAGCCACCTGGCCAACCCACGGCGGGTCACCCTGGGCCTGGACCAGAACCGCCTGGCCATGTTGCTGGCGGTCCTGCATCGACACGGCGGCATTCCCACCCATGACCAGGACGTGTTCCTCAACGTAGTGGGTGGGGTGAAGGTGCTGGAGACGGCTTCTGACCTGGCGTTGCTCGCGGCAGTGATGTCCAGCCTGCGCAACCGCCCGCTGGCCCATGGGCTGCTGGTGTTCGGCGAGATCGGCCTGTCTGGCGAAGTGCGTCCGGTACCCAGCGGCCAGGAGCGCCTCAAGGAAGCGGCCAAGCATGGCTTCAAGCGCGCCATCGTGCCCAAGGGCAATGCGCCAAAGGAGGCGCCGGCGGGCTTGCAGGTCATTGCCGTGACGCGCCTGGAGCAGGCGCTGGATGCGCTGTTCGAGTGACATCGCGGCGGCCCTTTCGCGGGTTTACCCGCGAAGAGCACACCGCGCCATCGGGTTTGTCTAGAACAAAGAAAAAGGGGAGCCGACGATGCGCATCGGCTCCCCTCGACCACCTCTGCGGGCGATCAGTGCTCGGCTAACGCTTTGCGCCGGGGCGCCTCGTTGCCATGCTCATCGAGCTCCATCACAGGCACTTCGTTGCCGTCGGCGTCGAACAGCTTGCCGTCTTTAAAGTAGTCGCCATCACGCAGGCAGGAGATGTCCGAGTATTGGATGGTGCGCTCGTAGGCGGCGGCGAATACCGACTGCTGGTCCGAGTTGCCGGTCTTGAGGTGGTTGAACAGCAGGTTCAGCAAGATCGCCATGATCGCTGCCGAGCTGATGCCGGAGTGGAAGATGGTTTCGAACCAGCTCGGGAAGTTGTGGTAGAAGGTCGGCGCAGCGATCGGGATCATGCCGAAGCCCAGGGAGGCAGCGACGATGATCAGGTTGACGTTGTTCTTGTAGCTGACTGTCGACAGGGTGCGGATGCCGCTGGCTGCCACGGTGCCGAACAATACGATGCCGGCGCCGCCCAGGACTGGGGTCGGTACCGCAGCGATGATGCGGCCCATGATTGGCAGCAGGCCCAATATCACCAGGATGACGCCACCGGTAGCCACCACATAGCGGCTCTTGACCCCGGTCACGGCCACCAGGCCGACGTTCTGGGCGAAGGCGCTCTGGGTGAAGGAGCCGAAGATCGGCGCCAGGATGCTCGAGGCCATGTCGGCGCGCAGGCCGTTGCCCAGACGCTTGGAGTCGACCTTGGTGTCGATGATCTCACCCACGGCAAGGATGTCTGCCGAGGTTTCCACCAGGGTCACCATGATCACGATGCACATCGACAGGATCGCGGCGATGTGGAAGGTCGGCATGCCGAAGTGGAACGGGGTGGGGAAGGCGAAGATCGGACCTTCGGTGACTTTGCTGAAGTCGGTCATGCCCAGCGACCAGGCGATCAGAGTGCCGATGACCATGGCCAGCAGGATCGACAGGCGCGAGATGGTCGCGCTGCCCAGCTTGCTCAGCACCAGGACGATGGCGAAGGTCAGTGCTGCCAAGCCGATGTTGGCCACGCTGCCGAACTCCGGCGAGGCACTGTTGCCGCCCATGACCCAGCGTGCGGCGACGGGCATTAGGGTCAGGCCGATGGTGGTGATGACGATGCCGGTCACCAGCGGAGGGAAGAACTTGGTAATGCGCGAGAACACCGGCGTGATCAAGAAGCCGATGAACGACGCCGCCATGACCGCACCGAGTACACCTGGAAGACCGCCGCCGTCCTGGCTGCTGAGAATGGCGCCCATGGTTGCCACGCCGGCGAACGAAACCCCTTGCACCAGCGGTAGCTGACAGCCGAAGAACGGCAGGCCCAGGGTCTGCAGCAAGGTCGCCAGACCGCCTGCGAACAACGATGCGGCGATCAGGATACCGATTTCCGCAGGTGCCAGGCCTGCGGCCTGGCCGAGGATCAGGGGTACGGCAACGATGCCCCCATACATGGTCAATACGTGTTGCAGACCATAAGCCAAGTTGGCACCAAGCCCGAGATTTTCGTCTTCGGGACGTTTGGTGGGAGACGTGCTAGGGGACGTAGTCATGGAGCAGGCTCACTTGTTTATTGTTGTGCCGCTACTGTAGACAATTCCTACAAACAAATACCATATGAATTGTATACAAGATTTTGATCGGAGCACGGACGCAGGTAACCGCCACGTGCGCTACAAGTGAATGCAGGTTGTGTTCCAAAGTGTCAGAGGCGGTGCTAGAGGGGTGTGTACATCCTGTCCACCAGCCGACAGAAAGCTGTCTGGGTAGACAGGAAACACATTGAGGCTAGAACGTTAGCAGGCTAAGAGATATCAATATTCGATGAGTTCGCGCAGCTCGCGCATCATTTCGGTGCCGTCGGCCACGTTCAGCTCCACAAGACGGTGCAAATGCGTCATCGAGTCGATATCGATATACAGGCAGACGAAGCCCAGGCGGGTGGGTTCTTCGTGGCGCAATTCGACCTGCATGCTCACGTGATTTTTCGGGTCGAGGTGGATGATGGCGTCGAAATCCTGGGTCAGGTCCGCATCCCAGGGTTCTGGCCTTTCGATCAACAGGCCCTTCAGCGAGAGATCGAGCAGCTTTACCGGCCAGCGTTTGAGGCCCTGGCGCAGTTCGGTGGGGGCGTCGAAATCTATGCGCAGGAAACGGCGGCGTTCGTCGTGTTCGCTCATGGGGCAGGCCCTCCGGGGGGTACTTCCTGACTATAGTTGATTGTGTATGTCCTACCGGTACCTGAATCGGGCCGCAAAGGCTCTAGACCAAAGCAAGTGTGGCAATGCGCGATGACACGCCCTAGACTCGATGGGCGGTCTTTTTCCAATCCACCAGCTGGAAGTAAACCATGAACAACAATAATAGCCTGCTACGCCACATTCCGTGGCTGGCGCTGGCAGTCATAGGAGCCTGCGCGCTGGGTGTGGTCGCCCTGCGTCGCGGCGAGGCGATCAACGCCTTGTGGATCGTGGTCGCGGCAGTGGCCATCTACCTGGTCGCCTATCGCTACTACAGCCTGTTCATCGCCACCAAGGTGATGCAACTCGATCCCCGTCGGGCCACACCGGCGGTGCTCAACAACGATGGCCTGGACTACGTCCCGACCAACAAACACATTCTCTTCGGTCACCACTTCGCGGCCATTGCCGGCGCAGGCCCCTTGGTCGGTCCGGTGCTTGCCGCGCAGATGGGCTACCTGCCCGGCACGCTCTGGCTGATTGCAGGCGTCGTGCTGGCAGGTGCGGTCCAGGACTTCATGATCCTGTTCCTGTCCACTCGCCGTAACGGCCGTTCCCTTGGGGACATGGTCCGTGAGGAAATGGGCCGCATCCCCGGCACCATCGCCCTGTTCGGCTGCTTCCTGATCATGATCATCATCCTCGCGGTGCTGGCGCTGATCGTGGTCAAGGCCCTGGCCGAGAGCCCATGGGGCATGTTCACGGTGATGGCGACCATCCCGATCGCGATGTTCATGGGCGTGTACATGCGCTACATCCGTCCGGGACGCATCGGCGAGATCTCGATCATCGGCGTGGTACTGCTCTTGCTGTCGATCTGGCTGGGGGGCCAGGTGGCGGCCGATCCGGTCTGGGGCCCGGCGTTCACCTTCACCGGCGTGCAGATCACCTGGATGCTGGTCGGTTATGGCTTCGTAGCTGCCGTGCTGCCGGTATGGCTGGTGCTGGCGCCGCGTGACTATCTGTCGACTTTCCTCAAGATCGGCACCATCGTGGGCTTGGCCATCGGTATCCTGATCATCGCGCCGGAACTGAAGATGCCGGCCCTGACCCAGTTCACCGACGGTACCGGCCCTGTCTGGAAGGGCACCCTGTTCCCGTTCCTGTTCATCACCATTGCCTGTGGCGCGGTGTCCGGCTTCCATGCGCTGATCTCTTCGGGAACTACGCCCAAGCTGCTGGACAACGAAGTCAACGCTCGGTACATCGGCTACGGCGGCATGCTGATGGAGTCGTTCGTCGCCATCATGGCCATGGTCGCCGCCTCGGTGATCGAGCCGGGTGTGTACTTCGCCATGAACAGTCCGGCTGCGGTAGTCGGTGCCGACGTTGCGTCGGTCGCCCAGACCGTCAGCAGTTGGGGCTTCCTGATCACTCCCGAGCAGCTCGAGGCCACCGCCCGTGACATCGGCGAGCACACTGTCCTGGCCCGTGCCGGTGGTGCGCCGACCCTGGCGGTGGGGATCGCCCAGATCCTGCACCAAGTGTTGCCGGGCGATAACACCATGGCGTTCTGGTACCACTTCGCGATCCTGTTCGAGGCGCTGTTCATCCTCACCGCGGTGGACGCCGGTACCCGTGCCGGTCGCTTCATGCTGCAGGACCTGCTGGGCAGCTTCGTTCCGGCCCTCAAGCGTACCGACTCGTGGGGTGCCAACCTGGTGGGTACCGCAGGCTGCGTGGCCTTGTGGGGCTATCTGCTGTACCAAGGGGTGATCGATCCGCTCGGTGGTATCAACACCTTGTGGCCGCTGTTCGGCATCTCCAACCAGATGCTGGCCGGTATCGCCCTGATGCTTGGCACCGTGGTGCTGATCAAGATGAAGCGCCAGCAGTACGTCTGGGTCACCCTGCTGCCGGCGGCCTGGCTGCTGATTTGCACCACCGCCGCGGGCCTGATCAAGCTGTTCGATCCGAACCCGGCAGTGGGCTTCCTGGCCCTGGCCAACAAGTACAGCGTCGCGCTGGACGCAGGCCAGGTGCTGGCGCCGGCCAAGGACATTGGCCAGATGCAGCACGTGATCTACAACGCCTATACCAACGCGGGCCTGACCGTGTTGTTCCTGGTGGTGGTGTTCAGCGTGCTGATCTTCGCGATCAAGGTCGGCATCGCCGCCCTGGGCCGCAAGGAGCGCAGCGACAAGGAAACTCCGTTCCAGGCCTTGCCTGACGCGTAACCGAAGAGGAATGCAGTGATGTTCAACGACCTGGGGCGACTGGGTAAGTACCTGGGCCAGGCAGCCCGCCTGATGGTCGGCATGCCTGACTACGACAACTATGTCGAGCACATGCAGACCAAGCACCCGGACAAGCCGGTGATGAGCTACGAGGCGTTCTTCCGTGAGCGTCAGGAGGCCCGTTACGGTGGCAAGTCCGGCCCCAAGTGCTGTTGACGCAACCCTTGGGAGGTCGGCTCCGGCCTCTCATTGAACATCACGCCCCTCATTGAGTAGCAGAACCTGTGGGAGCGGGTTTACCCGCGAAAACGTCGGTGAGTTCACTGGCGCATTCGCAGGCAAGCCCGCTCCCACAGGTTTATTGCTTGCGGCCTCGCGCAATTCTTATCAGCTTCAGGAGACGACTGCGTGCAAACGCCTATTCCCGTGACGGTGCTGACCGGCTTTCTCGGTGCCGGCAAGACCACTCTGCTCAAGCACATGCTCAAGGCCGAGCATGGCCTGAAGATCGCCGTGATCGAAAACGAGTTCAGTGAAGCAGGCATCGACAGCCAGCTGCTCGGTGACGAGCCGGTACAGGTCATGACCCTGGCCAACGGCTGCGTGTGCTGCACCATCCACACCGACCTGACCAAGGCCCTGTACTTGCTGCTTGAGCGCCTGGATGCCGGCGAGATCGCTTTCGACCGCCTGGTGATCGAATGCACGGGCCTGGCTGACCCGGCTCCGGTGGCGCAGACCTTCTTCATCGACGAAGACCTGCGCGAGCGCTACCTGCTGGACGGCATCATCACCCTGGTTGATGCCGCGCACGCCGAGGTGCACCTCACCCAGGCCATCGCGCAGGCCCAGGTCGGTTTCGCCGACCGCCTGCTGCTGAGCAAGACCGACCTGGTCGAGCCTGAAGGTGTGAAGGCCTTGGAGCAGCGCCTGTCCCGCATCAACGGTCGTGCCGCGATCCGCGTGGTCGAGCATGGCCGCATCGATTTGGCCGAGTTGCTGGATGTGCGCGGCTTCAACCTCAATACCGACTTGGGCGCCAACCTCAAGCCCGCGTTGCGACCGGTGCTCAAGCCCGCTACCCCGGATCGTATCTCGACCCTCGTGCTGCGTACCGACACCCCGCTGGACATCGACCGCCTCAGCGACTTCATGAACGAGCTGCTGGAAAGCCATGGCAAGCAATTGCTGCGTTACAAAGGCGTGCTGAACATCGCCGGTGAGGACCGCCGCTTGGTGTTCCAGGGGGTACTGAAGCTGTATGGCTTCGACTGGGACGCCGAGTGGGCCGAGGGCGAGAAGCGGGAAAGCGTGATGGTGTTCATTGCCGATGAGCTGCCGGAAGAGAAGATCCGGGCAGGGTTCGAGGCGTTGAGCCAAGGCTAGCAACTGAGCCCGCAACTGATCGCTGGGCAAGCCGAAAGCATCGCCCGTCTTACGCACAATGAAAAAGCCCGGCACAAGGCCGGGCTTTTTTACATCAGGCGATTGCCGATCAGTTGCCGTACACCGGCAGCTTCTTGCAGATGGCCTTGACCTTCTCGCGAACGGCGTCGATCACCGCTTCGTTGTTCAGGTCGGCGAGGATGTCGCAGATCCAGCCGGCCAGCTCGCGGCACTCGGCTTCCTTGAAGCCACGGGTGGTGACGGCTGGGGTGCCGAAACGCAGGCCCGAGGTGACGAACGGGGAGCGTGGATCGTTCGGGACCGAGTTCTTGTTGACGGTGATGAAGGCCTTGCCCAGGGCGGCGTCGGCGTCCTTACCGGAGATGTCCTGCTTGATCAGCGACAGCAGGAACAGGTGGTTCTGGGTGCCGCCGGAAACGACGTCGAAGCCACGTTCGATGAACACGCTGGCCATGGCCTGGGCGTTCTTCACGACCTGCTGCTGGTAAGCCTTGAACTCAGGCTGCAGTGCTTCCTTGAAGCAGATCGCCTTGGCGGCGATGACGTGCTCCAGCGGGCCGCCCTGGGCGCCTGGGAAGACGGCCGAGTTGAGCTTCTTCTCGATTTCTTCGTTCTTGCGCGCGAGGATCAGGCCGCCGCGTGGACCGCGCAGGGTCTTGTGGGTGGTGGTGGTGACCACGTCGGCGAACGGAACAGGGTTTGGGTAGACGCCAGCGGCGACCAGGCCGGCAACGTGGGCCATGTCGACGAACAGGTAGGCACCGACCTTGTCGGCGATGGCGCGGAAGCGGGCGAAGTCCAGGACCTGCGAGTAGGCCGAGAAGCCCGCGACGATCATCTTCGGCTTGTGCTCGACTGCCAGGCGCTCGACTTCGTCGTAGTCGATCAGGCCGTTGCTGTCGATGCCGTACTGGATGGCGTTGTACAGCTTGCCGGAGGAGCTCACGGCGGCGCCGTGGGTCAGGTGGCCACCGTGGGCCAGGCTCATGCCCAGGATGGTGTCACCGGCCGACAGCAGGGCCAGGTAGACGGCGGCGTTGGCCTGGGAGCCGGCGTGCGGCTGGACGTTGGCGTAGTCGGCGCCGA